>JANPDB010000189.1:0-5261 GCA_031431255.1 Acidimicrobiia bacterium
TTGTACTCCAGCTCTTGACCGTAGAACTCCGCTGAAGCGATGAGCTGTTCCTCGAGGGTTCCGGTGCTCTCCCCGACACGGATCATCTGACGGGCCGCGGCCGGGAACAGCTTGGAATCCTGAATCGGACCGGCGAGCCCGTTACCGCGCATGATCGCTGACCGGATGCGGGTGATCGCCACGCGGAACACCCGATTGCCGGTCGTTTCAGACGCCACAGCGAGGGCGTCGGGCAAAGGGACTCCCGAACGAACCAACACCGAAAGGATGCGGCAGAACCGTTCGATGCTCGCGGTCCGAAGGAGGACGCCGACTTTGGGGAGGTTCAGGAACACGCGGTCGCGGGCCAACTTGCCTCGTTCTCGGCGCGTCAGCAGCAGAAGGAAGAGGATGAACCACAACACGACGAGTGCCATGAAGACGCCCCAAGCTCCCATGAAGGACGAGAGCGAGATGAGTGCTTTTGTGGACCACGGAAGCTCAGCTTCGAACGAGTCGAAGAACTCGGTGAACTTCGGGAGTACGAACACCGAGAGAACCACGATGGTGCCGATCGCCATGATGAAGATGACCGAGGGGTAGGTCATCGCAGACTTCACCTTTCGGCGCGTCTCGACGTCTTGCTCGATGTACATCGCGACCTGGTCGAGCACCTCGTCGAGGTGCCCCGTCAGTTCGGCCGAGCGCACCATGCTGAGGAAATACTTCGGGAACGCTGCCGCGTGCTTCTCCAGCGCAGCGGTCAGGCTCGACCCGCCCCGAAGCTTCGAAGCCACTTCCTGGAGGACCGCCTTGAGCTTCTTGTCCTCCGAGTCCTCGGCGATGATACCGAGGGCGTCGATCACGGGGATGCCGGCGCGGACGAACGACGACATCTGCCGAGCGAAGATCATGACGTTCTCGCGTTTGATCTTCTTCGGGCTGAGCTCGATCTGGCCGAGGTTGCGCCGCGCCGGACCGGCGTTCGGGCGCGATCGTTTCGCGGCGGTGCCCTCAGGAGCACCCTTCGCCCGGCGAGGACCGGCGCGTTCAGGGGAACGCCGTGATGACTCTTCGCGCCCGAGCACCCTCGGTCTGCGGCGACGGTTCCGAGGGGGTGACTCATCTGACGGCGCGTCCGACCTCGCTCGGCCGATCCCGCTTGCCGGGGTAGCCGGTGCCGCAGCGCGCTTGTCAGCGGCGCGACGCCCGCGATTGGTCTGATCCGTCGGGGGGCCGAGCGGACGGTGCCCGTCGAAGGACGGATCCGGAGCACCCGACGGCGTTGATGTGTCGCCTTGCCCGCGGCGGCGTGAGGAGAGCATGCTCATGACATCACCGATCAGAGGGTGTAGATCGTCTGAGTGACCTCTTCGATCGTGGTCACATCGTTGGCGACGAGCTGGATCGCTTCGTCCCGAAGCGTTCGCATCCCCGACTTCACCGCGAGGTCTCGGATCTCCCGGGGAGACGCATCGTCCATCAGCGCGTGACGTATGTCGTCGTTCATCTTCAGGATCTCGTAGACACCGATTCGATCGCGATATCCGGTGTTTGCACAATATGAACAGCCGACACCTTTCACGAATGCCTTCTTCGCCGAGCCGCCGCTCTGGTCGTAGTACGCGAGCTCGGCCGGCCCTGGTTCATAGAACGCGGCACACGAAGTGCAGGTACGGCGAAGGAGCCGCTGGGCCACTATCCCGGTCATCGCGGACGCCACCAAGAAGCGCTCCACCCCCATGTCAAGGAGCCGGAACAGCGCCGAGGCTGCATCCGTGGCGTGGAGCGAGGAGAGCACGAGGTGACCGGTCAACGCCGCCTGGATCGCAATCGAGGCCGTCTCCGTGTCCCGGATCTCGCCCACCAGGATGATGTCGGGGTCCTGGCGAAGAATCGAGCGCAGCCCGCCCGCGAAAGTAACCCCCGCCTGCACGTTGATCTCGATTTGGTTGATTGAGGGGAAGACGTACTCCACGGGGTCCTCAATCGTTGTCACGTTCATCTCGGGTCGGGCGAGGCGCGACAGCGTCGAATACAAGGTCGTTGTCTTCCCGCTGCCGGTCGGGCCAGTCACCACGACCATCCCGAAGGGCGACTTGACGATGTCCTCGAACTGCTCCTTGGTCTCGCTCGGCATTCCGAGGTCGACGAGGTCGAACATCGAACGGCTCTTGTCAAGGAGTCGTAGTACCGCCTTCTCCCCGAAGATCGTGGCGGTGGTGGCGACGCGGACGTCGAGGTCCCGTCCGTCGACGACGGTATGAAACTGGCCGTCCTGGGGGCGGCGCTTCTCCACGATGTTCATCGCCGCCATGATCTTCAATCGGCTCACGACCGCAGGGCCGCAGGACATCGGGAGCCGAATGACCTCGTTGAGCGAGCCGTCGATGCGGTAGCGGACCCGGAGGAACTCGGGTGTCGGCTCGAGGTGCACATCGGAAGCTCGATCGCGCAGAGCTTGGGCCACCAGTCGATTCACGATCTCGCTGACGGGACCCTCCGTACCGTCGCCGTCGATGTCGCTGTCCTGCCAGTTGCCCTCCCCGGGTTCGTTCGCTTCGCGGACGAGTTCCTCGATTCCGGCCAGCGCCGTGTACGACGAGTTGATCGACTCGCGGATCGCCGCCTGCGAAGCCAGACGGACCTCGACCCTTTCGACCGGGATTGCCGCCAGAATGTCGCTGAGCCGTCGGTCGTGGGGGTCGGCGATGACCACCGTCAACAGTCCGTCGTGGAGCGAGAGCGGGATGATGTCAAGGCTCCTGGCGACCGACTCGGCGACCAGTGAGAGAGCCTCAACCGTCGGTTCGAGCCGGCGGAGGTCCACGAGCGGGATATTCGACTGCCGCGAGAGTGCTTCATCGAGCTGCCCCTGGGAGATGAGACCGTTCTCGAGGAGGACCGTGCCCAGGCGACGTCCGTTCCCGGACTGGACCGCCAACGCGTTGCTCAGGGCACCGGCGTCAATCGCGCCGGAGGACAGCAGGAGTGTCCCGATCGGCGGTGGCGCTTCGCCGTTTCGGTCGAGCGCCGGGTCGACGATCGCCGTCCCGACGAACTGCTCATGCTCCTCGATGCGCTCGCGCCGGCGCTTCAGCACGCCTCACCGCGCCAAGAGAGAACCGGAACCGTCGTGACGGATGGAGGACGATTCGCCGGTTGCATGGCTGGACGCTTCGGCGTCCTGACCCTCGCCCTTTAGACAGATAGTGCAGATCGCGTCGGGACGTATTTTCATTTTGAAAAGCTGGACTCGACTCCGCAGATTGTCACCCATGCTGCCGATAAGGCGCTCTCCGCGCTTCGTTGAGCGACCTCCGGCAGGGGTCCACTACCCTCGTGGGTGATGCCTGCAGCCCCCGAAGGTGCCGAAGCGTTTCTCGCCGCCCTCGAACCGGTCGCCCATGCCATCGGTGCCCGTATCGTCGCCGCGGCGGACGCGCACCCGTCGGACGTGCCGCTCCACTGGGGCGGCCTCGTTGTTGGTGCGTTGCAGCTCCCGCAACTCCACGATGCCCTCGATCGGCTCATCGAGGGCGTCGAACGTGAACTCGGAGGACGACTCGAGGACCTCAGCCGTGAGGACAAGCAGCAGGCCATCCGACTCCTCGACGAGCGAGGGGCGTTCGTGCTCCGCCGGTCCGTTGAAGACGTCGCCGACGCGTTCAACGTGAGCCGAATCACGATCTACAACTACCTCAATGCCGTCAAAGGCGACCGTCGATAGCGCTCCCTCTGCAGAGAGTCCTCCGCGTTCAGGACCGATCGTCGGCGTTCGGCGGCCGTTCGTGGTCAGACGCAGAGGTAAAGGCAATTCGTCGGGTCGCCAGGTAGGTCGTGGACGGTCACCGACGCGAAGCCGGCGTCCTCGAGCATCCTCGTAGCCAGTTGCGTTCCCCAGACGGTCCCGAGTCCGGCCCCTCCGTTGTGCAGGCCGACCTGCATGCAGTGCAGCACGCTGGTGCCGTACAGGACGATCATCGCCGGGTCGGCGATGTTGTCAACCAGGTTCGATGATGCCTTGATGTCGAGCATGAAGAGCGTGCCGCCAGGACGGAGCGCCTGTCGCATCCGGCGGAGAACTCCGGCCGGGTCATGCTGGTCATGAATCGCATCGAAGGCGAACAGCACGTCGAACGGTGGATCGGTCGGCAGGCCGTGGCGCACGTCCACCGTGGCGAACGTGGTGTTGACGAGTCCGAGCGCCGCCGCCTCGGTCCGCCCGAGCGCGATCGCATCCTCGGCGATGTCGAATCCGACGAACGTCGACGCCGGGAACGCGGCACCGAGCAGGTTCGCGCAATGACCGGTACCGCAGCCGATGTCGGCCGCCCGCACGCCTGCCGTGAGCGCCTCGACGAGGCCGGGAGCCTTGGGCAGGTAGGCGCGCACGAGAAGGGCGTCGTACTTCGCGCGTCCGAGCGCGTCCATGGCGTGGGTGAAGTGCGGGCGGTACCGGTCATAGGAGACGCCGCCGCCGCTCTTGAATGCCTCGATCACGTCGTCGATGCGCGGCGCCAAGCCCGTGAGCAGGCCGGCCGTGGGAGCGAGGTTTGTATAGCCCGATCCGGTCAGCCACATGGCATGTTCGGCCGGAAGCGTGAAGACCTCGGTGTCGACGTCGAACTCCACGACCCCACCGACCGCCATCGCTCCCAGCCATTCGCGCAGATGACGCTCGGACTGGCCCGTCCGATCGGCCAACCCACCGACGGTCGTCGGCCCGATGCGAAGCGCGCGGAACAACTCGGCGCGATGTCCGAGGTCGATCATCATCACCAGCATCGATCCCTGGAACGCGCCCTTCATCCGGTCGAGAAACGCGCTTGACCGCGCCTGGTCGAGGTCCTGCCCGACGGTGCTCACCCGCCGGTCCCCGTCGCACTCTCGCCGGCCTCCCGCAGTGCCTTGGACGCGGCGACATCGAAGTAGTCGGCGTCAAAGGTGAACTGGCCGTTGCGAACGGTGTGGAGTGTCCACCCGGGAACCGAGCCGTTGGGGAAATGGCACCACCACTGGGACCACGCGACGTTCTGATCACCGGCTGCGTCGACGAGTTCGAACGTGACCCCGCGAGCCGGCATCTCGGTCTTCATTTTCGCCATGAAGTCGGTGATGGCCTTGCCGCCCTCCATGCGCCCGTAGACGAGATCGACGAACACGGCATCGTCGGCAAACAACGGTGCAAGGAGTCCGTAGTCGCCGGTGTCCTGGAGTTGCCAGAAGCGACGAAGGAGCGCCTCCGCCGGCCGAGCAGCGATCGAGGCGATCGGCGGGGC
>JANPDB010000190.1:0-13015 GCA_031431255.1 Acidimicrobiia bacterium
ACACGATCACCGACATCGCATAGTCGAGGAAGGATCGCTCCATCTCCTCTTGGATCTCGACGGGTTCGATGTTGTCGAAGTCGAGCGGCGGTTCGATGTTGGTCATGCCAGGGAATCCTCAGTTGAACGAACGGGGGTACACATACTCGTGGCGGTGCAACGTCGGGACAGGCCCGTCACCGCAGCACGAACGAACGAAGTCACAGCCGGATCAGATGTCGAGGAAGCGGACGTCGCCGGCGTTCTGCACGATGAACTGCTTGCGGGCTTCGACGTCTTCTCCCATGAGGACGCTCATCACTTCGTCGGCGATCGCGGCCTGTTCGACGGTGACCCGCAGCAGGGTGCGTTTGGTGGTGTCCATCGTGGTGTCGCCGAGCTCGTCGGCATCCATCTCGCCGAGGCCTTTCAGGCGATTGAACTCGAACTTCTTGTTCGGGCTCGCGGCGACGAAGGCATTCTTCGCCACGTCGTCCTTGAGGTACTGCTTCTCCTTGCCGACGACCACCGAATAGAGCGGAGGCTGGGCGATGTAGCAGTAGCCGGCCTCAACCATTGGCTTCATCTGCCGGTAGAAGAAGGTGAGCAGGAGCGTCCGGATATGGGCCCCGTCGACGTCGGCGTCGCAGAGTGCGATGACCTTGTGATATCGGCACTTCGATGCATCAAACTCCTCGCCGACGCCACCGCCTATCGCCGTGATCAGCGCCTGGACCTCGGTGTTCTTCATCATCTTGTCGGCCCGGGCCCGCTCGACGTTCAAGATCTTGCCGCGGATCGGCAGGATCGCCTGGGTCTTCGGATCACGGGCATCGGCCGCCGACCCGAGAGCCGAATCGCCCTCCACGATGAACAGCTCGGACTCGGCTGGGTTCTTCGACGAGCAGTCCTTGAGTTTCCCGGGGAGTCCTCCGCCGAAGGTGGCCGACTTGCGAGCGACGTCACGGGCCTTGCGAGCGGCGACGCGCGCAACCTGCGCCTGTTGGGCCTTCTTGATGACGCGGTTGGCCTCTGCCGGGTTCTCCTCGAACCATTCGGCGAGGCGGTCGTTGGTGGCCTTCTGCACGAGCGTCTTCATGCTCGTGTTGCCCAGCTTGCCCTTGGTCTGTCCCTCGAACTGTGGGTCGCGCAGCTTCACGCTGATGATGGCGGTGAGACCTTCGCGGATGTCCTCTCCGGCGAGGTTCTCGTCCTTCTCCTTGATCCCGCCTTTCTCCCGGCCGTATTTGTTGACCACGGCGGTGAGGGCCGATTTGAAGCCCTCCATGTGCGTTCCGCCTTCGATGGTGGCGATTCCGTTGGCGAAGCCGTGGAGGCCCTCGTAGTACCCGGTGTTCCACTGCATGGCGACTTCGGCCTCGCCGACACCATCCTCGTCGACGACCTTGAACGCCGGCACTTTGGAGAACAGCGGTTCCTTCGACGCGTTCAGGTGCTTCACGAAGTCCTTCAGCCCGTCGGTGTAGCGGTAGACCTGCTGTTCGGGCCGGCCACCACCTTCGCCAACGTGGTCCGGCCGCTCGTCGGTGAATCGGATCTCGAGGCCGGCATTGAGAAACGCCATCATCCGGAACCGTTCGAGGAGCGTTTCTGCCCGGAAGTCGGTGGTCTCGAAGATGGTCGGGTCGGGCCAGAACGTGACTGCGGTGCCTGTGCGACCGCGCGGGGCCCTGCCGACCTCGGTGAGCTTGCTCTTGAGCTGACCGCCGTTGTGGAACTCGACCTCGTAACGATTTCCGCCCTTGTCGATCACCGCTTGGAGCCTCGCCGACAGGGCATTGACGACCGAGACGCCAACACCGTGGAGTCCGCCGGAGACCTTGTAGCCCTCGCCGCCGAACTTGCCGCCGGCGTTGAGCACCGACAGCACGATCTCGGCGGCGGATCGGCCTTCCATCTTCGGATCGGGATGGGCATCGACGGGAATGCCCCGCCCATTGTCTTCGACCCGACAGCCACCGTCGGCGGTGAGCGTGATGTCGATTCGGGTGGCGTAGCCCGCCATGGCCTCGTCGACGGAGTTGTCGACGACCTCCCACACGAGGTGGTGCAGGCCGGTGATTCCGGTCGACCCGATGTACATACCCGGGCGTTTGCGGACGTGTTCGAGGCCCTCGAGGATCGTGATGTCCTTGGCCCCGTAGTCAGACGAACCCTTGGTGTTTTCTGCAGTCATCAACGTCCTCGAACTCGGTTGTGGCGGGCGGTTCCTGCACAGCGGGTGACCGGTCAGGGGAGGCGGTCCGCGGTGGCGGACGGATCGGTCACGAACGCCGGAACAACGCCGGAAATACTGGGAATTTCAGCCTTGTGATACTACCAGAGGGGGTGGGACAGAAACGGCAGAATCCCGCCTCTTCCAGGGGATTTCCGGTGGAGATCGCCTGCCCACACCAAGCACGGAAGACAGGGCTCGCGAGTTGTCGCGCGAGCCCGGCTAGGAACCGGTTCCGCGGGTGCGCGCTGACGGCCTGACACCGCGCACGGACACCGCCAATTCGACCACCACAACAGTGCCCAGGCGGTCGTTGATCCGGGCCATCAGGTCGGTCCCGAGGTAACCGACCTGTGCCGCCCAGGCCGACTCGTCGGCCCGGAGCCGTAGCACGCCATCTCGCATCGACGTCGGCTTCACATGGGTGGCGAGAGGCTCACCCACGAGTTCGGTCCACTGGGAGAAGATCTGGTGCAGGGTGCTCGGCGCGGCGAGCCCGAGGCGGTTCGCGACGTCGCCCAGTGACGAGCCGACCGAACGGATGCCGGCCGGCAGAGGGCTGAGAGGATCGCCGCCCTTCTTTCGGGGAAACCGGTCGGCCATCTCAGCCATCCGCTCGGTTGATGAGAAGATCAGCGCGCTTGCTATCCACAGTTTCCACAGGGTTTTCCACAAGCACCGAACCTTCGCGTTCGCTGCGCCGGACCTGCACGATCCGCTCGACCGGGGCCGACCCAGGAAGGGCACCCGCCGTGGCCAATACGGCCTGACCAGCGGGAAGATGCCGGATGAGGGCATCGCTGCGCACCGGGTCAAGCTCGGAGAAGACGTCGTCGAGCAGCAGGAGCGGGGTCGACTCGAGCACATCGGCGGCCAGACGATGCCCAGCGAGGCGCATGGAGAGCGACAGTGTCCGCTGTTCGCCCTGAGAGGCGTGGGTCCTCGACGGACGGCCCTCGATCGCGGCTTCCACGTCGTCACGATGGGGCCCGACCAGTGACAGCCCCCGGCGGACATCGTTGTCGCGACCTGCCGCCAACGCCTCCGCCAACCCACCTGACCAGGACGGACGAACCCGCAGGCGGACCTGCGCCGGTCGGTCGGCGATGTCGGCATAGGCCCGCGCCAGCATCGGCGCAAGACGCTCGACCAGGTCCGCCCGGACGACCCCCAACTGCTCGCCCAGGGCGGCGAGCTTGGCGTCCCAGACGTCCAGCGTCAAGGCAGCGGAGGCGTCCAGTCGACCCGCGCTCTGCTTCAGCAGCGCATTTCGCTGCCGCAGGACACGGTCGTAGTCGCCGAGCAGCGCCTCGTTCCGGGGGTGGAGACGCGCCGCGAGCTCGTCGAGGTAGTTCCGTCGCTCGGCGGGACCTCCTTTGACCAGGATCAGGTCATCAGGACTGAACACGCTCACCGAGAACGTCCTGGTCAGATCGCGGGTCCGGGAAAGGGGCTGCTTGTTGACGAGCGTCCGATTCCGTCGACCGGGCGCGATCTCGGTCTCGATCTCCAGCCGTCGGGTCCCCGCTTCGCCGAACCCCCGTATCACGGCGGTATCGGTCACCTGGTCGACGACACGGGCCAGGGCCTCCGTCGGTGCGCCACGGAACGACGACAGACTGGCCAGGAAGCCCATGGCCTCGAGAAGGTTCGTCTTTCCTGACCCGTTCGCGCCGACGAGAACTGTGAGACCCGGACCGAGCTCGAGGTCGGCCTCGACATAGCTCCGAAAACCACGTACTTCGATTCGGTCGAGACGCATCCGCCACGCCGCCAGTGACCGCGGCCCTCTCCGGGCTCGCTCAGGAGACCCGGACGGGCATCAGCAGGTAGAGGTACTCGCTGTTTCCGACAGGGCGGATCACCGCCGGCTTCTGGTGATCGGTGGTCTGGAGGGTGATCATCTCGGTTTCCGCGGACTCCACCCCGCGCATCAAGAACTCGGGGTTGAACGCGACCGTGAGGTCGGCACCGGCATAGGTCGCTTCGACGTCCTCATTCGCCTGCCCGATGTCCTGGGTGATCGCTACGAGCTCCAGCCCCTCGCCGGAGAGCTTCAGCCGAACCGGGGTGGCATCCTTGGCCAACAGACGAACCCGGCGAAGCGCGTCGAGAAGGGCGGCGCGAGAGACCGTGAGGGTGTTCGGCAACTGCGCCGGAATGAGGTTGCGATACGGCGGGTACTGACCCTCGATGAGGCGAGTGGTGATCCTCACACCACCAACCGCGAAGGTGGCTTCACGGTCGCCCAGGTGCAATGTGACCTCGGAACCCGAGCCGAGGGCGCGGGCCACTTCGGCGAGGGCACGACTCGGGACGAGCACACTCTGGCCCTCCTGGAGCACCGTGGTGCCCGGAAGATCACGAACGGCGAGTCGGTACGAGTCGGTGGCCACCAGACGGAGGCCGCCGGATTCTGCGGTGAGCAGAACGCCCGTGAGGATCGGCCGGGAATCGTCGGTGCTGGCCGACGGGACGACTTGGCGGATCGCATCGGCCAGGGCCGACGACGCGATCGTGACTCCACCCGGCTGCGCTCCGCCAAGGCGAGGGAACTCCGCGACAGGCAGTGTGCGAACCGAGAACACCGACCGGCCGCCGCGGATCTCGGCGCTTTCGCCGTCGACGGTGACAGTGACGGCGCCAGGTTCGAGCGCTCGCAGGATGTCCGCCACGAGCTTGGCCGGGAGCACCGCAGCGCCGTCGCGTTCGCCCTGGGCCGTGGCGGACGATTCGATCGTGAGGTCCAGGTCACTTCCGGCAAGGGTCAGGTTTGCCCCGTCGACGCCGACCCGGACGCCGGAAAGCACCGGAAGGGCCGCCCTGGTGGCAACCGCTCGAGCAGCAGCCGAGAACGCCTCGACCAGCACATCGCGCTCACAACGGAACTTCACAGCGGCCTCGCTTCAACGGGTTCAGATTTGGGTAGGGGTTCGTGAAAGGACATGTTCGGTGAACGTCGTCGGTGACGTGCGGCTGCCATGTTTGCCGACATGGTGGCTGTGCGTTGCACGCCCATACAAAGAGAAAAGAAAGAGAGAAGAATGTTGTAGGACTTGTAGGTGCTGTGGATTGTGGAGAACTGATGAACGTGCTGGTCGCGGGCTTGGCGGCGCGCGCCGATCATCCACAGATTCCCCCGACACCGTGCGGCGCCCGATGACACCTGTGGAAGAGATTCGCGAAATCCCCAGATGGATGGGGTTATGCACCGGGTTGTCCACGGCCCGATCAGGGCCGTTCGACCTCGCTCAGCCACGATGTTGTGCGCCCGACTTGATGACTCGGACCAGTTCGTTCACCTGATCGAAGATCGCCCGGCGTTCCTTCATCTGCTCGGTGATCTTCTCCACGGCGTGGATGACGGTGGTGTGATCACGGCCGCCGAATTCACGCCCGATCATCGGGTAGCTGAAGTCCGTGAGCTCACGAAAGACGTACATGCCCACTTGGCGCGCCGTCACCAGTGGGCGTCGCCGCGACTGGCCGATCAGGTCGGCGATGGCAAAGCCGAACATCTCGGCCGTGGCGTCGAGGATGGCCTTGGCGGTCACGGGACGGGGTTCGTTCCCGGTGAGGAGGTCGGAGAGCACCTGCTCAGCCAAGGCCAGCGTAAGGGGTTCCCGATTGAGCCCGGCATAGGCGCACACCCGGTTGAGGGCACCCTCGAGCTCGCGGATGTTGTCGGTGATGTGGGTGGCGATGAACGTGAGCACGTCGATCGGCACCGTCATGCGTTCGCGTTCGGCTTTCTTGCGCACGATGGCGAGACGCGTCTCCAAGTCGGGCGGCGTCACGTCGGTGGTCAGCCCCCATTCGAACCGGCTGCGCAACCGGTCTTCCAGCGTGGCCAGCGATTTCGGGGGTCGATCGCTCGAGAGCACGATCTGGCGCCCGGATTGATGCAGGAAGTTGAAGGTGTGGAAGAACTCCTCCTGGGTTCCTTCCTTGCCTTCCATGAACTGGATGTCGTCGACGAGTAGCACGTCGCAGTCGTCGCGGTACCGGCGCTTGAACGAGTTCGTGGTGTTGGTGCGGATGGCATCGACGAACTCGGTCACAAAGGTTTCCGACGACACGTAGCGCACTCGGCTCTGTGGATACATCTCCCGGACGTAATGGCCGATGGCCTGGAGGAGATGGGTCTTGCCGAGGCCTGAATCGCCGTAGATGAACAGCGGGTTGTAGGACCGCGCCGGCTTTTCCGCCACGGCCATGGCGGCGTTGCAGGCGAACCGGTTGTTGGTGCCCTGGACGAAGTCGGCGAAGGTGTAGCGCGGGTTGAGCATGGTGCCGTGATCACGCCCGCCTTCAACCCCCGGCACGGCAGCGACCTTCGTGCCTTCGGGTGGCGGAGGTTCGACGACCGCCCGGTCGTTGGCCCGGAAGATGTCGTCGGCGGTGTAGGAAGTCGGTTGTGTCTGCTCCGACCTCGCCATCACCTCGATCGACACGACGGTGGAGGTTTCGGTGACGGCGTGGACTGCCTCACGAAGGGCCTCGAGATACCGCTGCTCGATTCGGTCCTTCACGAAGGCGTGACCGACCGCAAGGACCATTCGGTGATCATCGAAGACGAGGACCCGCGCGTCGCTGAAATAGGCACCCCATGCGGCATCGCCGAGCGCCCGGCGGAGCCGGTCACTCACTACCTCCCAGGGATATGCAGCCTCATCAGCCATGGTTTCCTACGTTGTCCTCGGTTACTCCACAACGTTATCCACAGGTGTGGAAACTAGGTGTACGTATGACCCTGATGCAGGAGCAAACCGGCCAAACGGGGAAGCTCTGCGCCGGGGAAAGGGCATGAGACGCTAGCAGCAGCGAAAGTCCGGCGCGCCCGCCCCGGCCGAGCTGCAGCGGGCGCGAATGGCCCGTCGAGGGACCGGTTTTTCCCGGACGGGGTCGGTGTGTCCGGGAGGGGGTTCCGTAGCCCCTATCCTGGAAAGGTTCAATTGCCGCCTCCGGTGCGGCGACCGGAAGGTTCTCGTCGTGAAGCGCACATTCCAACCAAACAACCGTCGCCGTTCCAAGAAGCACGGATTCCGTGCTCGTATGGCCACCGCCGGCGGCCGGGCGATCCTCAAGGCCCGTCGGGCCAAGGGTCGCTCCAAGCTGTCGGCCTGATCCGACACCCGTTCTTCGGAGGAGCCGGACCTTGTCTGGCGCTCACACCGACCCCGCCCCAGTCCCGTCAGCGCCACTGCGCCGGCTGGGCCGCGTGCATGGCCCGGGCCGCTTCCGCTCCCTCGCGCGGTCGCGTGTTCGCGCCCGCTCTGGCCCGCTCAACGTGACCTGGTCCCCGCGGTCGGCCGGCTCTCACGACGCTGGCGTCTGCGTTGCCTTTGCCATTCCGACGTCCGCCGGTAACGCCGTGCAGCGCAACACCGTTCGCCGTCGACTTCGAGATGCCTTTGCCGTGCACGCCGCAGCGATCCCTTCGGGTGACGTCCTCGTTCGCGTTGTGGCACCTGCCGAAGCGTGCACCTGGTCCGAACTCACGTCGGCCGTCGCCGACGTCACCCGTCGGATCGCTCGTCAGAGCATCGCCGCTGGTGGCACTCCATGATCCCGCAAACGCCGCAGCGGGTGTCCTGGCCGACCCGTGCCCTCCTGCTGGCGGTTCGCGGCTACCGGAAACTCTTCGCCGGACGGCCGTCGCCGTGCCGCTACCTGCCCACGTGCTCGGCCTACGCGCTCGATGCACTGGAGATCCACGGTGCCCTTCGCGGCTCCTGGATGACGATTCGCCGGATCGGCCGTTGCCGACCGGGCGGCGGTTCGGGGTTTGACCCGGTACCGGAATCGGCGGCGTCATGTTCTGACCACCGGTGTGACCACCGGTGTGACCAGCCGGAACGGCGGTCGACGGATCGTTTTCCGCGTCGCCCGACGCGCTCAGCCAGCCAGTTCGCCGGCACCACCAACCATCCGAGGAGGGCGTCGTGATCGACGCACTGGGATCCGTCCTTGCCTTTTTCTACCAGATAACCAATTCGTACGGGATGGCGATCATCCTTCTCACGGTGGTGGTCCGGCTGCTGCTGTTTCCTCTCACTCTGAAGCAGACTCGGTCGATGCAGGGCATGGCCCGTTTGCAGCCCGAAGTGAAGAAACTGCAGGCCGAGTACGGGTCGGACAAGCAGAAGCTCAACGCCGAGATGATGGACCTCTACCGTCGAGAGAAGATCAATCCAGCGGCGGGATGCCTGCCCCTGCTGCTCCAGTTTCCCGTATTCTTCGGGCTCTACCAGGTCATTCGCGGTCTGACCAACACCGGCAGCCTCTCGTGGTTGCAGGTGCAGGTGCCGACGCCGCGCCATCTGGCCAAGAACACCGAGATGTATCGGGCCATCATCGAAGGTGGCGGCAAACTGAAGTCCTTCGGCCTGAATCTGGCGGAATCGGCATCGAGCGTCTCCGGTGGTTTCGGCACCCGCCTTCCGTACCTTCTGATGGTGCTCGGCATCGCCGCGACCGGGTTCGCCCAGCAGATTCGCGCCAACAAACTGAATCCTGCGACAACCGCTCAAGCCGCACAGATGCAGCAGATCATGAAGATCCTGCCGGTCGGCTTTGCCCTCTTCTGCTTTCAGGCCCAAACGGGCCTCGTCGTCTACTGGCTGGCGTCGAACATCTGGACGCTCATCCAGCAGGAAGTGCTGAACAAGACCAATCCGAAGCCGCTGCCCGAGGGTGGCGCACCGGTACCCTTTGTCAAAACCAAACGTGGTGGGCCGGCCGGCCCGCGTTCCGCTGCCGGGAAGCTCACCGCGGCGGTCGAAGCGAAGAGCATCGAAGCGAAGAGCATCGACGCCAAGGGCGGACCCTCGGCCGGAACCGCAAAGAACACCGCGCCGGCGAAGCGTGCGTCGACGAAGCCGTCGCCGACGTCACCGGTGCTGCCGACCAAGTCGGCAAAAGCCAACTCGAAAGGCGCCTCCAAGGCGCCGACTAGCAAGAAGAAGGGTCGTTGATCATGGAGTGGGTCGAAGTCACAGGGAAGACCGTCGAGGAGGCAACCGCCTTGGCGCTGGAACAACTCGGTGTTGCCGAGGATGACGCTGACGTCGAGGTGCTGGAAGAGGCGAAGGCCGGGCTGTTTGGTCGAGTTCGCGGTGAGGCCCGGGT
Source organism: Acidimicrobiia bacterium (assembly GCA_031431255.1). GTDB lineage: Bacteria > Actinomycetota > Acidimicrobiia > Acidimicrobiales > JANYDT01 > JANLQX01. The sequence goes on from JANPDB010000190.1 coordinate 9,347, forward strand.
TCGCGCCCGGGTTCGCCCCGCTTCAGCAAGACCCAGGAACGAAGAGCGGACCGCGCGCCCGCGAAGCCGGGCCGCCCGCCCGGCCGCGCCGGAATCAGCCGATCGCGAACCTCGTGCACCTCGCACACGCGCCCCCCGACCGGCTCCGAGTGAGTCGAGCAAGGAGGAACTCGATGCCGTGAGTGCCGCTGGCATCACGTTCCTCGAAGGTCTCCTTGATGCCTTCGGCGTCGAGGCCGAGGTGACGACGGGCGTGCAGGGCCCGTACCTCGAGTTCCGCATCGCCGGGGACCCCTCGGGGCTCGGGGTGCTCATCGGACCGAAGGCGCAGACGTTGCAGGCCGCACAGGAGTTGCTCCGAACCGTGATTTTCCACCAGGTCGGCGAGACGAACGTGCGCGTGCTCCTCGACGTGGCGAGCTACCGAGAACGGCGTCGTGTCGCGCTCGAGGCATTCACCCACAAGGTCGCCGCTGAAGTGCAGTCCTCCGGGGAGCGACGAGTGCTCGAGCCGATGAGTGCGATGGATCGCAAGGTCGTCCACGATACGGCTGGGACGATCGACGGCGTGGAGAGCCACTCCGAAGGTGAGGATCCCTTCCGGCGGGTCGTGCTCGACCCGGCGTGAGCACTCCTGCCGATTTGCCTGAACTCGAGCGCCTGTCCGGCGCGTCGCCAGGAGTACTCGATGCCCTCGCCCAGGCGAGGGCATTCGGCTATCTGGGCCCGGGTCCGCTCCAGACCCACCTCGACCACAGCCACGGATTCGGCGATGCGGTCGACTCGGCGACGTTGCTCGTCGGTGAGCCGACCGACGGCACGATGCACGGACGCGTCGTCGACCTCGGAACTGGTGGCGGGATTCCGGGGCTCGTTCTCGCTGATCGTTGGCCCGATTCACAATGGCTGTTCGTCGACAGTCACCGGCGCCGCATGGGCACCTTGCTCGACGTGCTGGTCCAGTTGGGTTGGGCGGACAGGAGCGAGGTGGTGTTGGATCGCGCCGAGCTGGTGGCACGACGCCCTGATCTCCGTGGTGTGTGTGATCTCGTCGTGGCCCGAGGGTTCGCCGCCCCGGCCGTCACGGCAGAGTGTGCGGCGGGTTTCCTCCGACCGGGTGGTCTGCTCGTTGTTTCGGAACCGCCCGAAGGGCCCAATCGCTGGTCGGACCGAGGCTTGGCCGAACTCGGCATGGCCCGGGTTGTCGTTGCGCCAGACGCGTTCCGCTTCTTCGTGGCGGTGCAAGAGCGCGCCTGTCCTCCGAAGTACCCGCGCGCGGTCGGCGTTCCGGGGAAGTCTCCGCTGTTTTGATGAGGCCCCGGGTGTAGCCGGGTTTGTCGGTCAGTGTTTCACGTGGAACGGTCCGCTGTCGGCACCACGTCGAACCTTCGGAGCACGAAGTGGAGTGACGCCGATACTTCTTCGCGGTCGACTCGAAGTACCGACCCCGACCCCGGCGTACTTGCACACCTGAGGGTTCTTGACCTCGTGCTGCGGAGCGACGACGATGGAGGCGACGGCGTTTCACGTGAAACCCGCGCTATCGGCCACCCCGACCGACCGACTCCCCGAGGTCATTGCATGCCCGCCTCCCCGGCACCTGCTTCTCCCCATTCGTTCGCCCGCCCGTTTCCCCGGGTAGCGGCGCTGGCAAATCAGAAGGGTGGTGTGGGCAAGACCACGACGGCGGTGAATCTCGCGGCATCCCTCGCCGAGCTCGAGTATCGCGTTCTGGTTGTCGACCTCGACCCGCAGGGCAACGCGACCACCGCACTGGGCATCAATGCTCGGACGCTGGCCGCATCGGTGTACGACGTCCTCCTTCGCGACACGCCGATGGAGGACGCGGTTGAAGCGACGGCGACGAAGAACCTGTTTGTTGTCCCCACCACGATCGACTTGGCCGGCGCCGAGATCGAACTCGTTCCCGCCTTCAGCCGGGAGCTTCGTCTCAAGCGGGCAATCGATCGAGTCGTCGAGGACTTCGACTTCGTCTTCATTGACTGTCCACCGAGTCTGGGATTGCTAACGGTGAATGCCTTAGCTGCGGCGACCGAGGTCATCGTTCCCATCCAATGCGAGTACTTCGCGCTAGAGGGGCTCGGCCAGTTGCTGCGCAACGTCAATCTCGTCCAGGCGAACCTCAACCCGACGTTGGACATCAGCGCCATCATCCTCACGATGTACGACGCGCGAACCAAGCTCGCAGATCAGGTTATCAAGGAAGTCAGGGCGCACTTCGGGGAACGTGTGTGCCGTCACATCGTGCCGCGGAGCGTGCGTCTCTCCGAGGCACCGTCGTTCGGTCAACCAATCACCACCTTCGATCCGGGGTCGCGCGGCGCGATCGCGTATCGAGGACTAGCAAAGGAGATTAGCGGTGGCGCGACAAAGCGGACTCGGTAGAGGTCTCGGGGCGCTCATTCCGCCATCGGGCACGAGCGCGACCGAAACAGAAGAGGATGCCTCCGGGTCTGCGCTGTTTCGTGAACTGCCCATCACGTCGATACGACCGAATGCATTCCAGCCGCGTCAGGCGTTCGCCGACGACGAGCTGGATTCGCTGACGGCTTCGATCAGACAGCTGGGCGTTCTCCAGCCGATCCTCGTTCGGCCGGCGAGCGATGGACAGTATGAACTCATCGCCGGAGAGCGGCGATGGCGAGCTTCGCAGCGCGCCGGTCTGACGGTGATCCCCGCGGTGATCCGGGCGACCGAAGACACGCAGGCGCTGGAGCAGGCCCTCGTGGAGAACCTACACCGGGTGGATCTCAACGCGATCGAGGAAGCGGCAGCGTATCAGCAGCTCATCGACGACTTCTCGCTGACCCATGACGACGTCGCCCGACGGGTGGGTCGTAGCCGTGCGGCGGTGACCAACACGCTGCGCCTACTGAATCTGACACCATCGATCCAGCGGCTCATCATGGACGCACAGATCTCTGCGGGGCACGCCCGGGCCCTGTTGGGGACCTCGGACAAGGCCTTTCAAGAGATGCAGGCTCGACGAGTCGTTGCCGAAGGACTGAGCGTGCGCGCGGTCGAGGAGGCGGTGCGCCTTCGCGAAGGCAGTCGCTCGAGCAGTACCGGGAAGCGACCTGCCGGATCGTCCATGGCGAAGGAGGCGGCGACCAGGCCCGCCAGCTTGCTCGAACTGGAGTCGATCCTGGCTGATCTGCTGGCCACCCGTGTCGGGATCGAGTTGTCCGAGGGCCGCAAGGGCCGGATGACGATCGAGTTTGCCGACCTCGCCGACCTCGAGCGGATCTCTCGTTTGATTGCGGCGCCAGCGACACCGGCCAGCGAGTAGCTCGGTCACCGCCAGCAACGGCCGGGCATCCGCCGTGCCGCCCGAGACGCCGAGGAGTTGGTTGTGGTGTTCGTTCGGCCGGTGCGAACGGGAGCTCAGAGGTGAGGATCGAGCTCGTTCATCAGCTGCATCTTGCCCTTCGCGCCGACCGTGCGATGGGTGAGCTCGCCGTCTTTGAAGAGCAGCAGCGTAGGGATGCTCATGACGCCGTAACGCTGTGCCGCTTCAGGATTCTCGTCGATGTTCAGCTTGGCGATGGTCACTCGACCCTCTTGCTCCTTGGAAATTTCTTCCAGGACTGGGGCGATCATCTTGCACGGACCGCACCATTCCGCCCAGAAGTCCACGAGGACAGGCGT
>JANPDB010000191.1:0-2515 GCA_031431255.1 Acidimicrobiia bacterium
AGCGCGAAGGCGTCGCCGACACGACGTTCGCCATGGACCGGCGTTTCGAGCTGCTGGTGCGGATTCGATCACCGCGGGGCGGATGGCGCCCCGTTGCCCTTCGTTTGCTGAACCTCGTCGACGATCCGCAGGTTGACGGCATGGTGTTGCAGCTGACGCTCGCGAATCAGGAGCACAGCACCGTCGAAGCGTTCGACGCAGCGGCGTCGGGAGAACCCCTCCACGAGGTTCTGGGGCGTGTGCTGGAGACGCTGTGCAGCGGCGGATCTGCCGATTCGCAGGCTGCGGTGTTCGACGAGCACGATCGCTGCATCGCCGCTACCCCCGGCGCCGGCATCGCGCTCGGCGAATCGAGAATCGGCCCTGTCTGGCACGGCATGGTGAAGGATCGACTGGACCTCTCGGTTCCGGTCGTCGCACCGTCAACTGGCCGGCATCTCGGCGTGGTGGAGACCCACTCGCACTTCCCCGACGTCCGGCCCTTCACGCGGGCGCTTACCGGTCGGGTCGCCAGCCGGATCGGGCTACTCGTCGAAGCGGAGCAGACGCGCCAGGAACTGCGACGGCAGGCCGACGGCGACGCGTTGACCGGTCTGGCCAACCGACGCGCGTTGCACGCGCACCTTTCACGGACCGACCTCGGGGACTGGGCGTCGGTCGCATTCGTCGACCTGAACGGTTTCAAGGACATCAACGACCGCTACGGCCATGACATCGGCGACGAAGTGCTGATCGAAGTCGCACGTCGGCTGCGAACCGTCACCACCGGGCGCGACGTGATCGCCCGCATCGGGGGCGACGAGTTCGTCCTCGTCCGCCACGGGGACTCCCCGGAATCGTGCGCGATTGGTTCCACGGACGTGGCACGAACGGTCAACGGCCCGCTGGCCCTTGGCGAGATCAGCCTCGAGGTGGTCGCCAGCGTGGGCGTTGCTGCGGGCCCGGCGACCGAGACCGAAGCGCTGATCGCCAGGGCGGACGCGGCGATGTACTCATTCAAAGGCGACCGACGAGCGAGGCGTCGCGGGTAGCGCTGCGCCACCGCTCGATCCTCCGGGACGCCGGTGAAGTGGCGGGGGAGCTGTTCTTTCGCAGGTTCGCAGCCGTTCAGCCGATCGGGCACGTTATGAAGTCTGCGCCGAACCACGTCGACGAAGAACTGCGGGTACGTGCCCTCCATCGGCTCGGCGTTCTCGACACCGGCCCCGAAGAGCGCTTCGATCGGATCACCCGGCTTCTCGCGACGATCCTCGACGTTCCGATCTCCCTCGTGAGCCTCATCGACGCTGATCGCCAGTGGTTCAAGTCACGCGTCGGACTCGAGGCGGCCCAGACCTCCCGGGACGTGGCGTTCTGCAGCCATGCCATCCTCGAGGAGGGCGACCTGCCCTTTGTCATCGCCGACTCCCGTCTCGATTCGCGGTTCCACGACAACCCGCTGGTCGTGGGAGACCCTGGTGTGCGCTTCTACGCCGGCCAGGTGGTACGCGATCCGTCTGGGCTCCCGATGGGAACACTCTGCGCCATCGACCGAAAACCGCGTCAGCTCAGTGAGGATGAGCGCCAAGCACTCGTCGATCTCGCACACATGGTGGAGCAAGAGCTCGCCAACGATGCTCAGCAGTCGCTCCTCGTCCAGCTGGACGAGTCAGAGTCCCGCAAGGCGCTGATCCTCGACACCCTGACCGAAGGTCTCGTCTTCCAGGACATCGACGGCCGGATCTTGAACTGGAATCCCGCCGCCGAGCGGGTGCTCGGCCTGTCGGCTGAGGAGCTCAGCGGCCGGACCTCGATCGATCCCCGGTGGCGAGCCATCCACGAAGACGGGACGCCATGGCCGGGCGAGACGCATCCGGCGATGGAGTCGTTGCGAACCGGTCAGCCCGTCAAGAGTCAGATCATGGGCGTCCATCAACCGCACGGCAGCCTCGTCTGGCTCCGGGTCAACGCGAATCCGGTGCTCGATGCCCGTGGGCGTGCCACGTCCGTCCTCACCGGCTTCGCCGACATCACGCTCGAACACGAGCTCATGATCGAGCAGCGCCGCTTCAGTTACCTGTTCCGCAACGCCGCAGACGTCATCACGGTCGTCGACGTGACGGGACGGACGAAGTTCACCAGCCCGTCGGCCGAGCGCGTGCTCGGCTACGACCCGAGCGCCGCCACCGGATCGATGATCTGGGAAATGATCCACCGCGACGATCATGAGTTGACGCGCAAGGTCCTCGACCGGGTGGTCGTCACCGGTGATCCGAGTGACCCGTTCACCACGCGAGTGCGCATGGCCTCCGGCGCGTGGCGTCATCTCGAATGCGTCGCGGTCAACATGCTCGCCGAGCCGACCGTCGGTGGGATCGTTCTCACCACTCGCGACGTCACCGAGCGACACAACATCGCCGAAGCGCTTGCGTACTCCGCGTCGCATGACGAGCTCACGGACCTGCCGAATCGCCGGAAGCTGTCCGCCCACATCGCAGCAGCTCTGGAGCGCGCGGCGAGCGAACAGCGAAACGTC
>JANPDB010000192.1:0-26117 GCA_031431255.1 Acidimicrobiia bacterium
CACCTTCTGCATCGCTGACCACACACGCTCACAGGCCATGCGTATCGCCAACCCGGTGGTATGGCCGCGCATTACCGTGCAGCGCTGCGGGGTCGACCTCGACCGATTCCCGTTTCACCCGAAGCTTCATGGCGATATCGACACGGTTGCGGTTCCTGAGCCTCCGACCATTTTGACAGTCGCCCGCCTCGCCCCGGAAAAGGGGCACATCGTTCTGTTCGAAGCAGTCCGATTGCTCTGGGACTCCGGGCGCCCCGTGAAACTTTGCCTCGCAGGATCGGGCCCCTTTAGAAAGGAGCTGGAGTCCCATGTTCGACGTCTTAGCCTGGAGCATGCCGTCGAGTTCTTGGGACCAGTTGGCCAGGATGAGATCCCTGGTCTGTTGACCGCTGCGTCGGTCTTCTGTCTGCCGTCCTTCAGCGAGGGGGTGCCCGTTTCGCTTATGGAGGCAATGGCTGTCGGCACCCCGGTTGTTGCCACGGCGATTAACGGGATTCCGGAACTCGTCATCGATGGCGTGACCGGTCGGCTGGTCCCTGCCTCACGTCCCGACAGACTTGCGGAAGCTCTTTGGTCGAGCTGCACGATTGACGAATCTCTCTCGCGCATGCTTCTCGCGGCCCGTGCTCATGTCGAAGCGAATTACGATGCCCGGCGGAACGCAGCTCAACTTGCCGGTGTGTTCGAATCGTGTATTTCTCGAAACGCGAACGGCGGGGCTCCCTCCTCTCGTTGATTTGGTGGACGGGACTGTAACGTAGGGTCAAGACAGACCGAGGCGACGAAGGACACCATGAATGACACAACCTGGGGTCTGCTTAGCAAGGCGTTGCACGGCCGGTTTTCGGAACAAGGGTTTCGTGTGCGACGATCTCTATCGGCGCGATCACGCCCAGCAGCCTCGGAGGCGTCGCGAGCGCTCGATGAGTCCTGTGTGGCCCGACTATCGCTTGATGAGCTCACGGATGTTGATTGGTCCTCTACCGCTGAGCGGTTGGGCGCCTCGCTGAAATCCGGTCTCGACACGTACATTCGTGCGGGGGATTCCTTAGATGGACGGTCAACAGGCTTGCACTCAAAAGCGCTGACGAACCGGGACCTTCTGACGGATTTTCCGGAGTTGCTGGAGTGGGGAACCGTTGCGGCGGTGCTTGATCCAATCCGCCGATATCTGGGTGTTCCGTTGGCCTTGACCGACATCGTCGCCCGGTTCGATTTTGGGAACGCACAGCAGGTAGGGACGCGAATCTGGCACCTTGACACCGAGGACGTCCGAGTGGTCCGTATGATCGTCTATCTCACTGATGTGACGATCGGCGACGGCCCGTTCGAGTACCTCAACCGGAACGACACCGAGCATCTGTCCCCCGAACTGCGGGTACGAGCCCTGCGAGCCAAGGGTGACCCTATTCTCAATGAGGACCTGGAGCGCGTTGTTCCGCAAGAGCGGTGGTGTCAACTTCTCGGCCCCGCTGGAAGTGTATTCATGGCCGACAATGCCCGTCTGCTGCACCACGGACGAGTGCACGACTCCACACGCCTGGCAGTGTTTTACACCTACACATCGAGATTTCCCCGCTACCCAAGGCTGGCGTCCGTCGGCCGCCACGAGGTGGTGCGGATCCCAGGGCTCAACTAAAGGCTCGGCGACGCAAGCGTCGGGCTGGGTATCGCTGGGTCGATCGGGAAAAGAACCCGATTCATTGCGGCGTCAAGTTCGTCCGCCATTCGGCTCACGTGTAAATAGCTGGAGGCTCGGCGATATCCGGCAGCCTGGTCCCGTAGTCGCCGAGTCGGGTCACCCATTAGATCTTTGACGCGTCTCGCCATCTCGGAAGCGGAGTCAACGACGTTGTCGGACAGATCCTTTCCGAGCACCTCGGGCAGGCCGCCATCGCGAAGAACGATTGGAATCGCACCTCCGAACATCGCCTCGGCTGCGACGAGGCCGAATGGCTCACCCCACTGGCTAGGCACGAGCATGATGTCGGCGAGTCCAATCAGATCGAGTGGGTTGGTACGGCGACCGAACCACACCACCCCGCGGCCGCAGGTCGCTCGTAAACGGTCCATATAACGGCAACCGTATGAGCCCAACGCATCGGTTGGTCCCCCGACGACGAGCAGCGTTGTGCGCCCGGAGTCGACTGAGCGGTGGACCTCGAGGGCGGTCTCGATACCCTTTTTGGGATCTATCCTCCCGAGGTAAATCAGAACCGGACCAGGCGGCACCCCGGCGATCTCATGGACTTGGGTTGGCCTCGTGAATCGTTCAACTGGAAACCTCTGCGGATCCAAGCAATTGTGGACTACTGAAACCAGCCGCCGAGGGAGACCACCAGCGCACCACTGCGCGGCCGTGAACTCCGAGACTGCGATCACTGCCGAAAACTGCGAGCCAGCACCGAACGCCCGGCGGCCAAGGTCGGAGCGAAACCGTCCGCGTGCGACCCTGGCGAGTCCGTGGCGGAGATGAACTTCGGGCATATGCAAGTGGGCAACCACCGGGATCCCTCGTGTTGCGAGGACGTGCAACCGTTCGGCCACATGGGGTTCGTGGCAATAGACGATCTCGTCCGAAAACAGCGAGTCGGCTATCGACTCCGGATCGAGCGGTCCGGTGCTCACCGACCCGACCCGATGCCACCGCTCAGAGAGGTCGCCGTGCGGGTGGGCCGTCCGTGAGCGAACCTGCCAGCCCCGACTGGCTAAGGCTTCGGCGATGACCAGGGTTTGGATTTCCAGTCCCCCGCCACTTTCATGCCGCTCCGTTGGTATCAGTACTCGTCGCCGCGGCACCAGGTGGGTCGTTCGCAGGGTTGCCTCGAGGTTGCGCACGACTTATTCCTCCGCTTGAGACCGGAGGTACTGTACCCTGACTTGTTCTTCGCCTCCCCAGTCACAAACCAGCGGTCTCCGGTCGGGCAAAGCAATCCAACGCCCTCGCCCGTAGCTCTCGTTGACTGGCCTGGATCCGTTGTTCGTCTAACGTAGAAATGATGATCGGGCAAGGCTGCGGCGCGAGCGACCGGTGGAGCTGATGCCGTGAGGCGAGGAGTTGTGGTCTTCTCCGCCGGCGACTGGTGGGTCCACAGTCACGCCCACGCTGATTTCCAGCTCAGCATTCATCTACAGCGTCGAGTGCCAGTCCTCATTGTAAACAGCATGGGACTTCGGCGTCCGTCAGTGGTCAAATCTGATGGTCGCGCGCGTATTTTACGCAAAGTCAGGTCGCTGCTCAAACCTCCGCGTCGCGTCGATGGCGACCTCTGGGTGATGTCACCCCTCTTCATCCCCGTGTACGAGGGCCGGATCGCTGCAGCCGTGAATGCTGCGTTGGTGTCGATGCAAGTCCGCCTTGCGATGGCTCTGTTTCTCCGCGCCAGGGTGCTGGGCATCATCTTCGCCAACCCGGTTGCTGCGCCGGCTGTGCGCGCACTCCGGCCGCCACGCGCCCTCTTCTACCGGGTTGATTGGAACAGCCGGCTGCGTGATGGCGACCGGGCTTCAGTAGAAGCGTTCGAGCGGCTGGCCTTTGACATTGCCGACGAGGTCGTCTACTCGAGCCAGACTTTGGCAGCGATCGAGCACCCGCTCACCGGCTCGAAGTCTTCGATCCTTCGGCACGGGTTCAACGACGCACTCTTCGCGCAGGCCGATTCGCGAGAACGAAAGAGCGACATCGTTGGCTTCGTTGGATCGCTCGAAGAACCCGAGCGGCGTCAACGGTTGGCCTCTCTTGCCAGGCTGGTCCCCGAGGCGACCTTCGTCGCGATCGGTGCGCAATCATCGGTCGACGATCGATCTGTGTTGGCAATTCCGCCAAATCTGCAGCTGCACCCCGCCGTTGCGCACGAAGCTATTCCTGCTGTGCTTCGTTCGTTCACGGTTGGCCTGCTTCTGGTACCCACCGACGAGTGGGGCCAAGTCGCCAGTCCGATCAAACTGGTTGAGTACCTTGCCGCTGGCCTCACCGTCGTCGCGAACCGAACCGACGAATTGGAGTGTCACTCCGATGCCTGCGCCCTCGGGGAAGACGATGAGGCGCTAGCCCTCCTGATCCGGGTTGCCTTACATGCACCCCGTGATCCATCAGCGGTCCGATCGCTGGTAGCTGGTCTGACCTGGGCTGATCGCGCCGAAGTTATGCATCGGAAGTTGGTCGTTGATGCCTAGAGTGGCTGAGAGCACTGGGGTCACGGAGTGGGTAGCAGTTGGAGAAGTAGCCAGGACAGGGTTTCGACGGGGTGCCGTCAATGCGAGCTTGCAGGCCCCGCCCGTTCCCGAGCGGGGCGGCAGCAAGCTCGTAGATCGCATGATTGTGGTCTTCTGTGCGTCCGTGATTTTCGTTGGAATCAGTTTCGAGCATGTTCCCGCCGCTGTCCTCCAACTCCTTCCCGTCGTCTCGGGGTTCGGGGTGATCATCGTCGTTCGTCGGGAACAGTTTGTGAGAGTCAGGCTGTCGATTGCCCTGATCGCGCTCCTGGCTTGGATGACGGCGAGCTACTTCTGGTCGGTTGACCCCGCCGACACGTTTTTCACCATCCGGATCGTTGTCCCGCCTATCGTCCTTGGCTATGTGATCGGTCAGTTCACGTCACCTCAGCAGTTGCTTCGTGGCTTGCAAGTGGCGGTCTACCCGACGCTCGTCGTCACGGTCGCGTCGCTCATATTGCTCCCGGCACGGCGGGTGTCCTCGGTCGGCGAAGATGTCGCTGGCTGGCGCGGACCGATGAACCACAAAAACGGTCTCGGCCAGTTCCTCGTGCTGGCTGTCGTATGTTTGGTGCTTTCGCGTCACCGACGGTGGATTCGAATTCTGTTCGGTTTGACCGTCGCAGTCCTAGTTTCAGGTTCTGATTCGCGAACAGCGCTCATCGTCATCGCCATTGTCGTGATGGTGAAGGTGTTTGCCGGCAAGTGGGGCCGAGAGACCACGACCGTGGGTCGTGCCGCTGTGCTCGGATCGATGATGGCGTGGACTGCGGGTCTCTTCATTATCCTGGTCTTCGGATTATCCTCGATCCTTTCTGCGCTCGGCCGGGAAGGCAACTTGAGCGGACGCGACTCAATCTGGGAGGCGGCCTGGCCGGTTGTCGTCGAACGCCCAATTCAGGGTTACGGCTTCGGCGCTCTTTGGACCACGAAAGAGCAACCGACACTTCGAATCAATGAGACAGCCGGCAACGGCACCCTCCGATATGGCTCGTCGCACAGTTCAATTCTGGAGTTGTTACTGCAACTTGGCGCCGTCGGATTTGTCCTCGGCCTTGGTCTACTTGTGCGAACGCTAGTCAGGAGCGCTCGTCTGGGATTGAGCGCCGACGATCCGGTTTTTCTTTTGCCGTTCATGTTGGTCGTCTCGTTGAGCATCGCTTCCATGACCGAAGCAGTGTTCCCGGCGCAGTTCCGATTCCTCGGCTTGTTGATGGGCATTACTCTCCCAGGGGCAGTCTGGCGGCGACATGAACACTGACTCAGTAGATAAAGATGCGCCCTCGCCGATCGATTTGAATGGAAAATCTCGTCGGCGGAGGGGGTTTGGAAAGCCGTGGAATCAACTGCGGCACGGAGACTTGACGAGGGACTCGACCTTTGCCACCGGCGTCGAACTGCTCGTCGTCACCGTGTCGCTGATCTCATTTTACCTTCTGGCGCGTTCGATCGGCAAGTCGTCATACGGAGAATTCGGTGCGGTCTATGCGGTCGTGGCGCCCCTCGTGACCCTCATTGCCGTTGGTCCATCCTTGTCCGCATTGCAGGGTGGCCTGCGTCTCGGATCCGACCGCACGAGCGCCGTCGGCCAGGCGTTGGGTGCCCATCTGATGATGTTTGTCCCAGCAGTACTGGTCGCCACGGCCGTCCTGGTGCCGGCAACGACCTTTCCGGTTCTCCCTCTGCTTGCGCTCATTGTTGCCGAACTCGGCGGAAGTGGCTTGTTGAGCGTTGTTGGTGTTTCCCTCCAGCTCTCAGTGGGCATTCGAGGGAAATTGGCCGTGCAAGCCATGGCGGCGCTCGGCCGACTGTCGCTGATCGTTGGACTTGCAAGCATTGGCCACCTGAGGGTGCAGACATACTTTCTGGGTCTATGTTTCATGAATTTTTGTTGTTTGGGCGTCGGCGCGTGGTCCCTGCGGCGCCACTCGCGTCAGATGCGGCCGCTGCGGCCCAAGGGAATATTCCTTCGAACATCGATCGGGCTGGCGGTATCACTCTTCTTTCTTGGCTTGCAATCGGATTTCGATAAGTTCTTGCTCGTTGCGTTCGGACGGGCGGAGGAAGCTGGTGGGTACACTGCGGCGTATCGAATCGTTTCGATTGCCATTGTGCCGGTAGCAGCCTTGATCGGTACGACACAACACCGGTTGATGAATGCCCCCGACCGCAGAGGCGTGATTTCGCTGGTTCTGCGTTACTCAAAGCTTGCCGGGGCATACAGCGTGTGCGCGACCATGGGAATAGCGATCGTGGCGCCGTTTGTCGACGATTTGTTAGGAAAAGAATATTCAGACGTACCGAGGAACATGCTGTTACTGTGTCCAATGGTGATTGCCAGATCACTGAATGCTTTTCCTTTAAATGGACTCCTGGCTTTCGATGTGATTTGGCATCGAACAATGCTAATCATCAGCACCGCTTTGATCTCCATTGTTCTCTACCTTCTCTTGATCCCGACGAATGGGGTGGTCGGCGCCGCTATTGCCACGACCATTACCGAACTCTTGATGAGTACCGGAGCCTGGCTTTTGCTACTGCACCACTATCGACGGCATGAACCGAAACATCGTCATCGACGCAAAGACACTTCGGACTAGGCCCGACATGTCCGCGTTCGTGCTGTATCGACTAGGTAACCAGTTGCATCGCCTGGGGGTTCCTGTTTTGCCTCGACTGATTGAGATCGTCAACCGAATGATCTTTCGGTGCGTGATTCCTTCAAGTTGCACTATTGGGTCTGGTTCGGTCCTGGCGTACGGTGGGATTGGCGTAGTCCTGCACAAATCCACCGTCATCGGTGCCCGGTGCCTGATTGGTCAGGGGATCACCATTGGGTCATCGGAGGCGTACGCAACCTCCGCTGAGACACGGTGCCCGAGCATCGGTAATGACGTGTATTTGGCCGCAGGCTGTCGGATTCTCGGACCGATACACATCGGGGACAGGTGCGTGGTTGGTGCCAATGCAGTCGTGAGAGGTGATGTGGCCCGCGGTTCGATTGTCGCCGGTGTCCCGGCGCGCATTGTGGGCGCAACGGAGCCGGATTATCGAGCTATTCGCGCCTGAACCGGTCCAAACTGTCGGTGGTTGGCGAGGTCTCCCCCCTTTGGAGGCTCCTCACAATCTGGCGGGGTGGCTGCGATGATCGGTGAATGGCCAAGTCCGATGATCCGTTCTCGATGCTGGAGTTGCTGATCGGGCTTCCGAACGTGCGTGTTCTGTCGGTGGACCGGGTCGATGACGTGTTGGAGATCCATCTCGAGACGGCTGATCCGAACCGGTTCTGCAGGTGGGCGGGCTGGCCGGCGTGGTGAAAGACCGGTCGCAGAGTAGGTATGCCGATCTCCCGGCGTTTGGGCAGCGGGCCGTGTTGGTGTGGCACAAGTATCGGTGGTCGTGCCCTGGTAGTGATCCGTCATGGACCGAAGAACGTGGCGACATCGCGACCAGGTATTCGTCAGCGATGACGTGGCGTGTGGCGATGTGGGCCACGATCGCTGTTGGCCGCCAGGTCCGGCCGGTGTCCCAAGTCGCGGCCGAGTTGGGGGTCGCATGGAACACGTTGATGGACACCGTCACAGCCGTGGGGGCGATCATGATCGACCATGGTGAGCGGATCGGAACGACGACGCAGCTCGGTGTCGACGAGACCGTGTTCCTCTCCGCCGGTCGGCGTCGGCGTCGCCAGTTCGTGTCATCGGTGACCGATGTCGAGGCCCGCACCGTGCTCGATGTGTTCGAGGGCCGTCAACGTGCTGCCCTGGTCGCCTGGTTCAACGTTCGGCCCCCACACTGGGTTTCGGGCGTCGAAGTCGTTGTTGCTGACCTTCATGAACCGTTCCGTGCGGCATTCGACGAGTGCGTCCCCGACGCCGTCCAGGTCGCCGACCCGATGTTCTTCTCGCGTTCGGTCACCCCGACGGGCAAGTCTTCGAGGCATGGGAAGCGAAAGAGAATGTTCGTGACCTCTACACGCTGTGGGGTGAACCTCAACTGGCCGCGCTGTGGATCGACGCCATCATCGATGACGCCCGGGCATCGACTGTTCCCGAGATCTAAGGCCTCGGGCGCACGTTGAAACAGTGGCGCACACCGATCCTCGCCTGGCACAACGCGGGCGCATCGAACGGGCCGACCGAAGGCCTGAACTCGATCGTCAAGAAGATCAAACGAGTCGCCGCAGGATTCACCAACATCGCTCACTACCGCACCCCAATTGAGCTCGCCATCGGCGGCTGCGACTGGAACCTCATCGCCCTACAACCCCGCTAAATCGCGAAGAGCCCCTTTGGAGACATAGCGTGGGCCCCGATCCAAGGGTGCAAATGATCCGAATGACCCCTACTTCGTGCGAGAAGATCCCCCTAAAGTGCACTTCTGAAAGAAGGGTCACCTATGAAACGTCAATACACTTCCGCGCAGCATGACACCAACATCCGTTCGCCCCGCACGCTTCGCTGGGGCGGAGTAGCAGCCTGTTCGGTAGGAGTCTTGTTGTGGTTCGCGGCACCGAGCCCCGCTGTTCCGGTGCTTCCGCCGCCGACGCAGGCACCAGTGCTGACAGAGGCTGATTGCGCTGCTGGCTCGACTCTGGTGTCCTTCCAGCGTCGCGCGGGGTCCGCTGACGTGGAGCAGAACGGTCTTTTCCTGCTCGGTACCTGGACGACGCGCCCCCATCCGACCGATGCGGTTCTTCCTACGGGCACGCTCGAGATCACGAACTACTGGTCGTGGCATCGGGGCCCGCTGGGCGGGATCGTCGAACTCAACCAACAATGGGCGGTCCAGGTTGGTGGGGTCACGTCAGGATTTACTGAGGACCTGGCCACCTCACAAACCAGTAGTTTGACTGTCGGCGCGCTCGGCATTTTCAACTCACCCGGCGGGAGCGTTCTCATCGCCCACTCCTCGACACCTGGTGCAGGATATCCAGGCGTTCTTGACGCCATGCCCAATAGCGTTGCACCGCTCGGTTTTTGCTACCGCACCATTCCAGAGTCAACGACGTCGACATCAACGACGACAACATCAACCACGACATCAACATCAACCACAACAACAACATCAACCACAACGACAACAACCACCGCAACAACGAAGCCGCCCGCACAGGCGACGGTCGCCCCGATTCTCGTGCCATCCACCGCTACGACGGTCGTGGCGGTACCAACAGTCGCAGCCGCCAGTGCAACTTCCGTGGCCCCCACCACGACGACAGTGGCACCGACGGCCCAAAGCACCACAACTGTTGTGGCCCCACGTTCCGTGGAGGTGGAGGTGCTCGGAGTCGACGTGACAGCACCGAGCGCCGCCGACAACGAGATTGCATTCACGGGTGCCTCCTCTGGCGCCTTGGCAGGTCTTGGGATGGTGCTTTTGGGTCTTGGGGCGGTTCTGGTTCGCTTCAGCCGCCGGAAGAAAAACTGGGGTCACAGCGAGTGAAACTGACCCCGGGTTCCCTCATGTCAGCGCCGCCGGAATCCCGCAGGTGGTGGGGTGGGTCGCCGGAGTTATCCCGCAGGTGAGTCGCCGGAGCCATCCCGCAGGGGTGGGGTGGTGACGAGCGTCGGCTGAGGGGTCCGCGTGGTTGGTCCTTGTCCCGGTAGACGCCAGGGCTTCCGATTGAGGGAGGCCTGGCCCCATGGCAAGGAGAAGTGTCGAAGTGATCGACGTTGTCGAAATTTTGCCGCATTGGTATGCGTGTAGGTCGAAGTCGCAGATCGCGGTGAGTGTCGGCGCGGATCGGGGCACGGTCGCGAAGTACGTCGCCAAGGCTGAGAAGGCGGGGATCGTGCCGGGTGGTGCGCCGATCGGCCGGGACGAGTGGGTGATCCGGGTCCGGACCTGGTTCCCGGAGCTCGTCGACGCGAAGGCCCGCTCGTTGACGTACCCGGACATCAACCGGCTTCAATGAGGTTCCAGTTGCATCCGCCGATAGCAAGCAGGATCCGGGTTCGATAGTGGGCAAAGTTGGTGAACCTGTCGACCCGTTTGATTTTCTTGATGATCGAGTTCAGGCCTTCGGTCGGCCCATTCGACGCACCGGTTGTGTGCCATGCAAGGATCGGTTCACGCCACTTTCCTTTCGCCTGTTGCGCCTCGAACACTTCACACCGAGCATCAACAGTTTCCTGGCGCCGAACAACGGGTCATTCTTGCGGCCCCGGTGAGCCTACTGTTCGTTTTGCACACGCCGATGGGTCTTGTCCGGGCACCGGTTCGCGGCCATCACGACATTTGATCGGATCAGCAACCTGCACGGCGGCAGGGACACACTCATCAAAAGCGTTGCGGAACGGTTCATGAAGATCAGCGACAACCACGCTGACACCGCAAACCCAGTGTGGGGGCTGAAGAGCGAACCACGCAACCAGATCGGCGCGTTGGCGTCCTTGGAACACATCGAGCACGGTGCGAGCCTCAACTGCCCGATCTCGACGCGCTGCTCTGTCCGACGGAGGATCGAAAGCTTCCCAGCAGGAACGAGTTCCGCGCTGCGACTATTATTTGCCTGGTGATTCGTCAAGCCTTCTCCGCCTTCTCGCACCGCTCTCGAGAACACAGGGCGGCGATCCTGCGGCGATATGTCGATGTCGACCCGGCCTGGCGAATCCTCGACCTCGGTGGCGGTACTGGCGATCACATACATCAAGTACTCCCAGGTCACCGGAACATCGTTGTGGCTGACTTTTTGGAAGAGGACCTCGCAGGTGCTCGGCAGCAATACGGGTACGAAACGGTTCAAGTGGACGGAACCGAAAAGTTGCCATTCTCTGATCGAGAATTCGACTTCGTCTTCTGTTCCAGCGTCATCGAACATGTCACCGGTCCGAAGGACGAGATGCTCGTTATTAGTGACGGAGCAAAGTTCCGCAAAGCAGCGCTCGCCTGCCAGGAACAGTTCGCAGTCGAGACCCGACGGATCGCAGCTCGTTATTTCGTGCAGACTCCGCACAAGTACTTTCCGGTGGAGAGCCATTCATGGCTCCCCGTTCCGATCGTCCTATTGCCTCGTCGTGCGCAGATGTCGGTCCTGCGTTTGGTTGACCGCTCTGGCGTCTGGCCGAAGCAAACAGATCCTGATTGGAATCTTTTGGTGACCTCGGATATGAAGCGCATGTTCCCCGACGGTGAGGTGATCGTCGAGCAAACGTTTGGTTTTCCGAAGTCGATCATGGCAATCAAGGCGTGACCGACCACTCCCGGCCACGCCGAATACGCGCGAAACGTCAGCCAGGGTGGCGGGGCAGGTGAGTTGCACCACGGTCGAACGATTTTTGAACGGGAGACCTTAAAGAAGCCTCGGCCTCTGGGCGACGGAATCGAACGGGTCAGCATCATCACCCTTGGCCATTCACCGATCATCGCAGCCACCCGCCAGAATGTGGGGAGCTGATTAAGTAGCACTGCCACCAGGCAAGTATCCGTGGTGCGGGGCTTGGCTGGTGGCGGTGGGTCGGGTCTCGGTGAAGTACTGCAGAGCCGCCCAGGCCTTCTGAGAAATCGCCTTCGACGGCGCGCTGGCCTTGATCACCCAACCCCGACCGTTGCCGGTGACCCGACTCTGGGCCGGCGCCGCCCACGTTGCCGACTCGATGTGTCCGCAGCTTCGCTGTCCCTCGATGGAAGGGGCTCGGCCGCAGGCCCGTCGGCGAGGATCAGGAGTCTGCGGGCCGACCGTTCGCCCAGAGTCGAGCGGGTCGGGCTATGCCTCGCTCCCCGATTGTGGCGTTGTCACTGATCGGGGTCCATAGCAACTCCTGGCAGGCGAGTGCATTGGAGAACGTGGCTTCGAACGCTCGCATGGAGCCTTCGTGTCGCGGCGGCCGGCCGGCGCCACTTCGGTTGAATCCCTTCGCGGCCCATTTCGCCAGGGACGCGACGTACCCGCTGAGGTCCGCTGCGTCATGCTCGACTATTCGCAGCGAGGCGGCCGTCCCCATGATCTTCATGTAGTCGCGTGCCGTGAGGGTGGAACCGGCTACAAGGTTGTATGAGGTCGATGGGACGGATCGAGTCGCCACCGTGATGATGGCGTCCGCAACGTCGTCCACCAGAACAAGAGGCAGCGGATTGGCGCCGTTCGTCCAGTGGACCACGGCCGACCGGCTGATCCAGTTGGCGACGCCGCGATGGCACGGGTCACTTCCGTCGCCAAGGACAATTCCGGGTCGCACGATGACAACCTCGAATGCTCCGGGCCGGTGCAGCTGAAGAATCCGACGCTCAACTTCCACCTTCGCTCGACCGTATGGGTTGACAGCGAGAAACGACGCGTTCGGCGGATTCCGTTCGTCAATGACCCGCCCCGGACCAGACGAGTCGTAGATCGAGATCGAAGACAGGTAGATGAACTTCTCGACGCCCGCAGATCGTGCTGCGATAGCGAGCTTCTCGGTGGGTTCGACCTCGTCGCGGAGGTATTCACTCCAGGTTGCGGCCTTCCCCTTTGCGATATGCACGATGGTCTTTACCCCGCTGAGCAATTCCGGGTTTGCCGCAAGTGCCGAAACGTCGCCGAGCACCGGGTAGGTCATGGGGACCAGAGGAAGACCCGGTCGTCGAACGGAGAGTCTCAAGGCGGTGCCCGAAGCCGTCCAGCGTTCGACGACGACACCACCGATGAACCCGGTGCCTCCGATGACCAACGTCTCCGGCAACGCAAGGCTGCGAACCCCGCCGACGTCGCGCGTGTCGACTCGTTGAACGAGGGGCGACGATACCTTCGGCTGATCACGGAGGGGCTTGTCGGCCAATTGTGCGGCCGTGGTGGCAAGTTGAATGACCTCGCGAGCAAAGCGAGGGTGTTGGCGCCGGTCGACGTCTCCTCCAACCGAGCGAGGACCCCCAACCCGGCTTAACGCATCGATGAAGGCGGCTGCGGATTTGCCGATACCGTATTCGAATAGCGAGGGCACCGGGCCACCCACTTTGGAACTCACTGTCCCGGCGAGCACTCGACACGTCGCTGCCGCTGCGTGGCTGGCCTCTCGGAGCCCTTCAATGGCGGCGCCGAGGTCGGGGCCGAGAGGCGACGCCGCTCGGCGCGTGTAGCGGTCGCGTGCCAGATCGGCAACAGCAACCCCACCGGTGCCAACGACCTCTATGCGGTGTTCGTTCCCTCCGTGGTGCATGTCCAGCTCCAGCCTGAATCGCAATCCGGTCCCGGCGGAGGAGCCCTCGATCAACCAACGAAAGAAGAAGTCTTCGCCGTTGGTCAGTCTGAACGGATCGTGAGCAGTGACGGCCTCAACGACGGGATCGGCGACGAGGTCGAGTAGGTGCGCGAACACATGGGACCCGACCTCGAGAAGGATGTTGCCGGGCGACCGGTACATCCAGCCGCCCTGAGGTGAACCGTGCGTGAGGCCGACCGGCTTGCGCCACACAACATCGATCGATCTCAGCGTCCCGAGGCGTTCAGCTAGGAGGTCGCGCCGGAGCTCCACAGCCGGTCGGTGGAACAAAAAGTTGTGGTTGACGGCAAGCAACACAGGTATCCCAGCAGCTAGTTCGACCAGTTCGTTGCTGTCGGCAAGTGTGCTCGTGAACGGCTTTTCAACGAAGACATGAATTCCAGCCGAAAGCAGGTCGCGGACCGTCGCCGCGTGGACGTCTGGCGGGGTGAGCACAACTGCGGCGTCAACCATGCCCGCTAGCTCGGCCAAACTGTCGGCGACACGTTCTATTCCCCACTTGTTCGCCAGTCGCTCAGCGTTCGTTCTGGACACGTCGTAGACGGCGGCGATCACCACATCGTCAATTGCGCCAAGTGCCCTGCAGTGCAGATCGGCGATGAACCCCGCCCCGATCACTCCCACGCGTCGCACTGGAACCTCCTTATAGCTCTGAAGACACCGCCCGTCGGTGGGCGTGCCTACAGGGTACGACCAGGTTGAGGTACGGCGCAGCGGAATCCGGATCGCATCCAAACGTGACTCGCGTTCATGGTTCGGCACAATAGGACCCCGAACAATCGTCGCCGATCGTCGGCCGTTCGACTAGAACCTCCACAGTGATGTTCGAAAGCGGCGGCATAAGATGATTTCTGGCCCAGAGCCCCCCGGCGTCACGGTGGTGATGCCGACCTACGAACGGGTCGATCTCCTAGAGGTTGCGATTGAGTCGGTGTTACAGCAGACGCACCGAAACCTGCGAGTCATCGTCGGTGATAACAGTTCATCGGACTGCGTTGAGCGCTTGGTCGCGGGTATCGCCGATACTCGGATTGCGTATCACCGTCATCGACCGCCGACAGCTTCCGGACCACACAACATCATCGAGACGATGAAGCTGGTCACGACGCCGTATGCATCGATCCTGTGTGACGATGATGTGTACCATCCGACCTTCCTCGAGAACCTGGTTGGCCAAGTCCAACGGGACAATTCTCTCGACGTCGTGTTTTGCGACTACGAAATTATCGATGTCAACGGTGTGATCGACAGGAACGAAACCGATGCATCGAGCATGCGTAGCGGGCGTGCAGGACTTCGTGCGGGCCGCCTGCCTGGCAATCGAGCCGAGCTCCTAAACCTCGTCCTAGGACGCCATGCGATTCGCCTGTCGTGGGCGGCGGTGTTTCGGACATCGACGTTCTTGGCGTGCTCATCAGCCGAGGACTTCATGTTCGTCGACGACCTCGCTGGCGCGTACAACATGGTTTTGGCCGGCGCGAGCTTCGCGTACGTGCCGCTCCGTCTCTCGCAGCTTCGGATCCATTCGAACACCTATACCGGCACGCGAAAACAGCATCGAAGCGAGGATCTTCTCTACCGGTCTGCTATCGAAGCAGCTTCACCGGAGGAACGCGCCGCCCTTCGCTCGGCGCTTGCTCGAATTCAATTCGCTCGCGGTTCGAAGCTCCTCGGAAGCGAGCGGGACTATGCACGACAGCAGTTCCGAGCGGCTGCACCATCATCAGTCGGCCTGCGCAAACTACTGGCTATGGCAGTAGGCCACAGCGAGTTGGTGGCCGCGCTCGCTCTCCGGGTGAGAGGTCGGTGACGTCTCCTGTCGCGGGATCAACGACGTGAAGTTTACGAACGATTGGTGGCGATCTGAACCCCGTCGGCCACCTGTGTCGTTTGGCCTGAAACGGAGTCGATCGGTCGGAATCGGTTTCGCAACGGTTCGAGTGATCGTTCAATGAACCGATAGGACCCGAGTGCGGCAAGGGCCGCGCAACCGAACTTGGCAGCGGCAAGGAGAGGGAGCGGGACTGCGGGGAACCGATCCCTGCTGAGGTAGGCGAACACCGGATAATGCCACAAGTAGAGCGAGTACGACAATTTCCCAACGTACACAACCGGCCGCAGGCTGAAGAGTTCCCTCAACCGTGACTCGCTGGAAAGAATGCACAGGATGAGCGCCCCGGTTACCAAGACGTCGAAGTCAACGAAGGGCACGGCCCCAAATCGGTAGCGCCAATGTTCACCACCGAAGACTTCGACGAGCAAGATGGCGAGCGCAACCACTCCACGTCGAGGATTGAACACCCTGGATCGAACGGCGGCCGGTCTGCTTCGAACGTAAAACGCTGCTGCGAGTCCAATGCCGAAACCCTCGAACCGAAAGAGCGGGAATTGCATCAGGTCGGGGTGACCGCTCCAAACGGCAATGATGCGACCAGCAAGTGCAATGAGCGGATAAGCCAGACCAATGATTTGCAACATCCGTCGTCGCGAGAACGAAGTCGCCCACATCAACAGGAGCGGCCAAAGTAGATAGAACTGCTCCTCGATCGCCAACGACCAGGTGTGACCGAAGTACAAAACGCCTCGGTCGCCGTAACCTCCGGCAAACACTGTTCGGAGATTGGTTGAGTAAGTGGCCGCATATGCCGCTTCCTCTCCGGCGACCTGGGTATCGACTCTGAACGCGAATCTCGCGGCCGTGACGAGTGCGACCATGACCAAGAGCGGCGGTGTCAGGCGAATCAGCCTTCGAATCCAGAATCGCTTCACGTCCAGTCGGCCGAACCGCTGTTGTTCTTCGAGAATCAAGGTGGTGATGAGGAATCCGCTGAGGACGAAAAAGATGTCAACACCGACGTCCCCGCCGCCGAAAAATGGAAGTCCGGAGTGCTCGCCAATGACCGCGATGACAGCCAATGCACGAACGCCATCAAGTGACGGCACATAGCCCAGTCGTGGGGTTTCAGATTCGGAAGCGACAGTGGCTTGTCCCGCCTGGCGTCCTGACTTGGCTGGGTCGGTTGTTTCGGCGTTGCCTAGAAGTTGGCGTGGTCGCATGCGGTGCCCTTCACGGTGACGGCTTTGGCGGTCGCAGACCGCAAGCAAGTTCACGAACGGTGGCACTGACGGCGTTGGCGGTACGCATCGTCGGACCGTCTGAGACGAGTCGAACAGCTGTCGTGTTGGATACCGTATTCCGGGCGTAAAACGCGGCCTCGTCACCTCGACCAATGAGTCCGATCAGTTGGGCGCCAGAGACATCGTACGCTTGTCCGACGATGAGGTTTCCGACGAGTCGGTTTCCTTCTGCCCGATGCGGATAGCTCTCGTCTGGACCAACGAAAACGGTGATTGCGTATTTTCCGGACGTGTTACTTATCAGCACGTTCGAAGAGAAGGTCGAGTTCTTCGTAGTTTGGAAAAGAAGCGGAAGACTGATCCCATCGAACGAGTACGGATCGATGAACTTCGGCTCACCATAGTGGAGCACGAGCGCCCCTTCATTTGGGGGGTCATCGAGCATTCTGAGCACGTTCTCATTCACCATGTGATCGGCGCCGAACACGTCAAGGCCACCATTCAAGATGATATTCCTCGAGACCGTCGAGCCATTGCCGCTGCGAAGCGAAATCTTGCCCTCGTCGAGCCAGTTCTCAGTAATCAACGCCTTACCCCCTTTTATGCCAATGACATACGTCGCTTTCCACCCGGTAAACGTATTTCCTGTGATGACCGTTTCGGTAGGTTCACTCCCGAAGCCATAGCCGATTTTGACTGCTGACGCGAAGGCTGCCGGAGCCCCGTTGTGGATCATGCCATGGGGGCCAACCACAGCATTCCCCTCGAATCGGGTGCCGACGATCCCGTGGCTTTGCCAAAGAGGGGTGTTCTTGGGTCGGCTAAACGTGTTGTTTGCAACGCGAAGCCGCAGTGGAAGCAGCGGCGCCCCGATCCCGATCAAGCCGCCTGGATCCCAGTTGGGTTCGTCGTTCGGAAGGTAGATCAGCCCGGTCGAGTCGTCCGACTCTCCTCCCCCCGAGCCGATCCACGTGTTGCCGGCAATGAGCATGTCGGCCGCTCGGATTGTGAACGTTCTCGACACGGTGGTTTCGAAAATGAGTCCCTCAATCGCAACGCTGCTCCGTCGGACCTCGAACGTCGTCTCGCCAACGAATCGAACCGTGCCGGCAGCCGCAGGTCGGATCTTGAGCGGGGCGGACCGAGGTGAGGGGGCGATCTTGAACGAACCAGAGTAGGTCCCCGGGGCGAGGAGAAGAACGGTCGGGCCCGGAGCGCCGCTGAGAAGGCGTTGAAGTTCTTCCCCCGTTGCGACGTTCAGGGTTTCGTAGCCGGTGGTGTCGCTGAGCGTCGCCCGACTGGCACCCGTGAGGGGTGGTGTCGGCAATGCGACTCCTGCGCAGAGTTCCGCATACGTGACCCCCGAAGCAAAG
The DNA here is from genome assembly GCA_031431255.1 of Acidimicrobiia bacterium. Lineage (GTDB taxonomy): Bacteria > Actinomycetota > Acidimicrobiia > Acidimicrobiales > JANYDT01 > JANLQX01. The sequence goes on from JANPDB010000192.1 coordinate 17,867, forward strand.
GCCGGACGCGTTGCCAGGACAGTGGGCTTCGGTGCTGAAGTGGATGGGCGTCGCGGCGTGGTTCGTTTCGCAGTCGAGCGAAGAGGGCGCGTCGTCGCGTTCTTGATGGGAACGGTGGGTCGGACGGTCGAACTGCCGCTTCCCACGGCAGACGAGGACGTGTGCCCACCGAACTGCCCGGGTCGGATGGCGAGCACTGCCACAACGCCAACGACACAGGCACCAAGCGCTCGACGTCGGGCTCGTCTTGGGTCAGCCGACATGGTCATCGACACGTTTGGCCGGGTTCCAGTATTGCTTACAGAGGCGGGGGAAGAGCGGCGCAAAGGTCGTCCAGCAAGGACTGAGGACGTAGCGCGAGGTCGTGCGCGGCGATCCTCGGTGGAGACATCTCGTGTCGAGGAGGACCGCTTCTCCGGGTTGTGCTTCGACCGTCGCCCATAGCTCTCGGGGTGCGAGTTCGGCCAACTCGTCGTCCGTCAGCCAGGTCGTGTAATCGCCGACCCCGAAGTGGCGCTCCTTCTCCAACGTCTCCAACGTCTTGGGTGACAGAGCCCACGGGGGAAGCACCGTCGTCGGACCGGCCGCCAGGGAGATGCCGTTTGGAGACCAGAACAGCTTCAACATTCGCGTGTCCTCAGAATCGCGATGCCAGAAGTCCGTGCCCGACTCCGGTCGGGGAGCGTCGGCCCGGTGGATGATCCCCTGGAGTTGCCACTGACCCTCAAAGAAGTTGCTGAGTACATCCTTCAGCGGTTCGGCGGACTCGAGCACCCGGTACTCCTCGGACGAGGGGTCTGCGTTGAAGTACACCGGGGGCCAACCGGACGAATACTGCGGGGTGTCGAGCAGCGCAAGGCAATTGTCGGCCACCTTCTGAAGCCGGGCACTCCGCTCGAACGCCCCGAGACCCAGTATCTCCACGGGGCCGACCCAATAGCCATTGCGACGCACTGATGCAGCGACATGGTTCGTGCTGGCTTTCCAGTCGCGGTGGTGGAAACGCTGACGTGCTTGCTGGACGACTCCGGTCACGAAGTCCTGTCCGGCGTAGGAGTAACCACGGCCCTTGTGATACGCAGGTCGAAGCAGGGTCTTTACGGGGTTTGACATGAAATGGTCCTCGCGGAGAAAGCTGATTTCAGGGTGACCAAAATCGGGGCGATGAGTGTCGACGAGCGTTGGGGAGTCTGGACATCACGCGCCTCGCCCGAGTACGTCGTGGTCAAGCTTTCGACCGGCGACACCACTCAGGATACCGATGATCTGACCGGTCTCCGCCAGAAGCCATCGCCACGCAACGAAGCCCCGACGAAGAGAGACGACGGTGTAGCGGATCGCTTGCAGCTCGATGAACACCGCATGCTTGAACATTCGGAAAGGGGTGTAACGGCCAGCGGCGCGAGCGATCCAGGTTTTGTTATTTCCGTACCACATACGATTCCGCAACTGGTAGTTCATGGTGAGACGGTCGGCCGGTCGGTATTCCGTCACGCGAGCCAACTCTGAATGAACGACGCTCACCCCATGTGATCTCACGTCGGCGTAGAAGACCATGTCCTCGCCACCCGTGGGCCCAAAGTCTCGACGGAAGCGGATGTCATGTTGACGGAGCACATCTAGGTCCCAGAGTGCGGATGCCGTCGAGCCTGTCGTCGTGATGTGGCCGTCCGGGTGCATCGAGACCGGATCGTTGAACGGCTCCCGTGTCATCCATGTCGGGCACCGACCTTCTGGCTCGTAGCGGACGCCTGAAGTGACGAACGAACTTCCGAACCTTCGTTCGGCATCAAGGAGTTGGAACAACCAATCAGCAGCTGGCTCGCAGTCATCGTCGATGACGGCGAGCCTGTCGGCGCGTTCCGCTGCGTGCTCGATCACGGCGTTCCGAGCGGTAGCGACATTCCGGGAACCAACATGTTGGTAGCGAACCCGTAGGCCCGCCGCCTCGTGTTGGCGGACGATCGGTTCCGCCGAGCGATCGGGGTCGTCGTCGGCGACGACCACGTCGAGGACCTCCCAGCTGCCTTCGCTACGCAGGCTGGTCGTTGTGATCACCGCCGGCAGCGCGGCCAGGAGCCGGTCGAGTGAGTGGGCACGCCGAAAGGTCGTGATGCCGATCGTGATGCGTCGGGGGGCGGGTTCACTGTTGCTCATGACCCGCTACCAGCACTTCCAGGGTGCCGTGCCGGCGGCCCACATTTGTTCGAGTCGATGCTTGTCATTCAGGCTGTCCATTGGCTGCCAGAAGCCCGTGTGTCGGAATGCGCCGAGCTGGCCGCGTTCGGCCAACGAGCGCAACGGCCTCTGCTCCCAAACCGTGGCGTCGTCGTCGATCGTGTCGAGCACGGACGGCTCGCAGACGAAGAAGCCGCCGTTCACGAATGACCCGTCACCGGCCGGCTTCTCTTCGAAGCGACCAACCGTGTCGGACCCTGCTTCGAGTGCCAAGGCGCCAAATCGTCCGGCGGGCTGCACCGCGGTGACGGTGGCCTCGCGACCGGCGCTGCGGTGGAAGTCGATCAGCGCGGTGATGTCGACGTCGCTGACCCCGTCGCCGTAGGTCAGACAGAAGGTGTCGGACAGATGTTCGCCCACCCGCTTGATGCGTCCGCCGGTCATGGTGTTATCGCCGGTGTCGATCAGTGTGACGCGCCACGGCTCGGCCTGGGCATGGTGGAAGTCGACGGTGTTCTTACCGAGATCGACTGTCATGTCGGCGCTGTGCAGGAAGTATGAGGCGAAGTACTCCTTGATGACCCACCCCTTGTAGCCGCAGCAGACGACGAACTCGGTGAGCCCGTGTGCGGCGTACATCTTCATAATGTGCCAGAGGATCGGCTTGCCGCCGACCTCGACCATCGGTTTGGGACGAACGGTCGTCTCCTCGCTCAGCCGAGTTCCCAAGCCGCCGGCCAACAGGACCACTTTCATCGTTACTCCTCCATCGTGGTCCGAAGTCGTTCCACTTGCTCGTCGAACGGTGCCTACGCACGGTTCTTGTCGGATAGCACCATCGGCGCGAAGGGCCATCCGATTGAGAGGATCGAGTCAGCGGGCGGGAGTCCGCCCTCGGAACCGGGCGTGGGACGCGGGAATCGTGCTCCCAGAACCCCCGAATTTTCGACCGCGTTCACGACGGACTGTCTTCTTTCGATTCACCCAAGCAAGGCACGTGCCCGTTCCACGTAGTCTGACACCGACGCGGACGGCCTGTTCACGCCGTTGATGCGAACCGTGTTGCAGACGGGGCTCGAGGTCGAGATGATGGCTGATCATGTTGGCTGTGAGTTTGATGATCGGGGTGGGTCGGGGTCGGGGAACGGGGTCGGGGAACTGGCACTCCTCGAAAACGGTATCGACGGAGATCGGTGAGATCGAGCTTTCGATCCCGCGTGACCGCAGGGGCGACTTTGGACCGGTCACGGTCCCGAAGCATGAACGCCGACTGACGTCTTGAACGCGAACGTCTTGTCGCCGTGCGCCAAAAGGGCTTACCACTCGCGATATTCAGTCGGGTATCTTCAGAACACACCTAACCGCGCCGTCACCGGCGGGCGACATCCCTTCGATTTCTCGAGACTGTACCAATTCTTCGGTTGGCCGCTAACTAATGGCACCCCCAACGGGATTCGAACCCGTGCCGCCACCTTGAAAGGGTGGTGTCCTAGGCCGCTAGACGATGGGGGCAGGACCGGGCGTGAAGCGTACTGGTTCACGACAGCGTCACCGAGCGCATTGTTGGAACGGCTCCGTCTGTAAGTCGTCAGACAGCGAGACGGATCACTTCCGGCGAGCGCAGGCCGCGCAGCAGCCGAAGAAGTCGAGGCGGTGGTTCTGGGTGACGAAGCCGGTCTTGCGGCGGATCTGGGCCGCGGTGCCGTCGAGCATGGACTCGAGTTCGCCGAGCTCGAAGTCGGCCACCGAACCGCATTCGTTGCAGACGAGGTGATGGTGGTGGGCGGCGAGGTCTTCATCGAGTTCGAACCGGGCGAAGCCTTCGGCGAACTCGAGCTTGATGAAGATTCTGGCCTCGACGAGATCGCTGATGATGCGGTACAGCGACGAGAGCGGGACCTTCGGGCCGACGGTCGTCTGGAGCTCGGTGACCGACATCGGAGCGACGCGCCGCTTCATGGCCTCGACGACGGCCCGTCGACCGGGCGTCCAGCGCTGCCCGCTGCGCGCCAGCCGACGGTCGATCTCGGCATCGAGGTCGAATCGCCGCGCATGCAAAGTGGGAGCCATCTGAGAAACGCTAGCGGCCCCCGCCCCGATGGCGCAGCCGCGAGCCGATGCGCCGCATGTCCGGGCGAACCGAGCGGAGGCGCCGCGTCAGCTCAGCGCCCGGACGATGTTCTCGAGTAGGAATCCGAGGTAGTGATAGAGCCCGTAGTGCGCTGCCAACGGGTGGTCGGGATCGGGAGCGTGATCGTCTTCGCTCACGTCCAGCTGGGTACCGAGCACCAGCCGCAGGTCGTTCACCGCGCCCATCCAGCCGAGGAGTTGTTCCTCGGTGAGGGATCGGGCAAACGCCGTGTCCTCCAGAATCTTCGCTCGCGCCGCCTTCGAAGCGACGAGCTCCTCACGCATCAGCTCGTGGAACTCCGCGTCCTTCTCGGGGTCGAGGTGATAGGCCGCCGGGAACAGGCGACGCAAGCCCGTCGGGTCGCCGGACGTGAGCATCTCGTGGAGTTGCCCGGGTAAGGCCTGGAGCAGTTCGCGTTCGTCGTCAGGGAGGTTGATGATGAAGGAGCCGGACGAACCCCTGCGGATGCGGCGTCGGAGGAACATGTCTTCGTCGTCCTCCTCGTCTGCGTCTTCCGCGGTGTCGTCTGCGTCTTCCGCGGTGTCTTCGTCGACCCGGTCGGTTGACTGGTGACTCAGTTCGAAGGCTCCGTCGGAGTATTCGGCGTCGTCGGCCGTCCCTCCGACACTCATGCGTCGTCCTGCTGCATGGTTGCCCACAAGCCGTGCTCGTGCAGCCGGAACACGTCGAGCTCGGCCTTCTCGCGGTTACCGTTCGAGACCACGGCCCGGCCCTTGGTGTGGACATCCCACATCAGGGACTCGGCCTTCTCCTTCGGATACCCGAACACCTTCTGGATCACCAAGGTCACGTAGGACATCAGGTTGATCGGATCGTTCCACACGAGCACGATCCATGGCCGATCGAGACCCTGACGGGTATCGGTGTCGTTGGAGACGACTTCGGTGGGAGAGGCGACGGGCATACGTCGACAGTCTGCCCCGCTCCGGGGCGCGGCGTTCAGCGGCTGTTCTTCGAAACGGTCGATCCGACCGGGAAACCGTACCCGCGAGGCCGTCACCAGCGGCTTTTTCGGTGCCCGGACATGGCCGATAGTGTGGATGTTGTTATGCCTCGCCTGCGGACCGAGCCACTCGAACGCACGGCACTTCTCGACGCCGGAGCGAACCTCGCCGTTCACGGCCCGGCCGTCGGTCTGCGATCGACGGTCAGCTCCTACGTCGCGCTGACCAAGCCCCGCATCATCGAACTGCTCCTGGTCAGCACGATCCCCACGATGTTCGTGGCCGAGCGGGGCGTGCCCGGCCTGTGGCTCATGGTGTGCACGCTCGTCGGCGGGACCCTTGCGGCCGGCGGTGCCAACGCCATCAACATGGTTGTCGACGTCGACATCGACACGATCATGAAGCGAACGCAGGGCCGACCGCTTGTCACGGGCGCAATGACCCCCCGGGCGGCGCTGACCTTCGCCATCACGATCGAGGCAGCGGCGTTCGCCTTCCTGTGGGCGACCGTGAACCTGCTGTCCGCAGTGCTCGCCGTGTCGGCATGTCTCTTCTACGTCTTCATCTACACCTTGTGGCTGAAGCGCTCGTCGACCCAGAACATCGTGATCGGGGGTGCCGCGGGCGCGGCACCGGTCCTCATCGGCTGGTCGGCCGTGACCAATCGGCTCGACTGGGCGCCGGTTGTGCTGTTCGCCGTCATCTTCTTCTGGACCCCGCCGCACTTCTGGGCCCTTGCGGTCAAGTACCGCGACGACTACGCCGCAGCCCACGTGCCGATGCTGCCCTCGGTCGTCTCCTTCTCCCAAACCGTGAGCGCCATGCTCCGCTACACCGTGGTCATGGTCGCCTGCACGATCGCCTTCTACTGGGTCGGCGACATGGGGTGGATCTACCTCCTTACGGCCGTCGCATCCGGCGGGTTCTTCCTCGCCCAGGTGCTCGGCCTGGCCAAGATCGGCCGTGACGGCACCGACCCCAACAAGGCGTCCATGCGCCTGTTCGGCTGGTCGATCACCTACCTGGTCATCCTCTTCGGGGCGATGGCCGTTGACCAGCTTGTCCTGCACGGCTTCTGAGCGCTCATGACCACCGTTCTCCTTCTCGCCGCTGCCACCTCCCCTCGTCCGGGAACGACCTCCCTGACCATGGTTCACACTGTGCTCCTTGGTCGCGGACCTCGTCCGGCAGCCACCCCATGACCGCCGTTCACCTATCTCTGGACGCTTCCGCCGCAACCGGTAGCATCGCCGTGCTCGAAGATCCCTCGGGCTTCGTGACGCGTCCTTCCTGTTCGCTGTCGAAGCCCGTCTGCCCGGAGAACCCATGTCGATAACCGTCTCTCCAGCCACCTCCGCTGCGGTCGAACAAACCGCGTTCGGTGATGACGCCATCGATGTCGTCGAGTCCTGGGTGGCCAGCACCGACCATCGACGCCTCGGTCGGCTTCATCTCGGGGCCACGCTGCTCCTCGGCATGGTCGGCGCGGTGTTGTTCGCGTTTGTGGCGCAACGCGTCGACGCCGCGGTCCGCGGTGACCTCGGTACCGGTAGCTGGCTCGGCGAGAGCGCCGACGCCGGTTTCTCCTTCGGCCGGGTCCTGTCCTTCGCCCAGCAGGGACTGATCGTCGTCGTCGTGGCGCCGATGTTCCTCGCCCTGGCCTCCATCGTGGTACCCGGCCAGATCGGTGCTTCACGGCTGGCGTTCCCCCGGCTCCACGCCTTCGTGGTGTGGTCCTACATCGTGGGTGCGGCGCTCTTCGTCACCTCCTACCTCGTGGTCGACGGCCCGCCCTCCGTCGACCTTCTCGGCTCGGTCTCCGGCCTGACCAGTGGCAAGCCGGTGAACAAGGCGACCGACCTCCTCGTGGCATCGCTCGCCGTGGTGGCCTTCTCGACGCTGCTCGGCGCCATCAACATCTTCACGACCGTGCTCACCCATCGCCGGGCCGGGCTCAGCCTCGAGCAGGTGCGTCCCTTCACGTGGGCGGCCTTCGTCACGGCTGCCGTTTTGATCCTGACGATTCCCGTCCATTTGTCGGGTTTGCTACTGCTCTACATCGATCAGCACTTCGGCGGCACGTTCGCCCTGACTGACGGCTCGGAAGTGATCTGGAGCCACATGCTCCGCTTCACCACCCGCCCCGAGATGTACCTCGTGCTGATCCCGGCACTCGGGCTCGTCGGCGAGATCGTCGTGACCCGCACCGGACGGTCCCTTCTCGGCGGACACGTGGCGTCGTATCTCGTGGCCACCGCGGCGGCCCTTTCGCTCTTCGCCTGGCTCGGCGGCGCGACCTCCGGTGATTCCTTCATCCAGCCGACGAACCGCTGGTTCACCTCACTCATCGTCATACCGGTGGGCATGCTCGTCCTGGTGTGGCTGGGCTCGCTGGCCGGTGGCCTCCGGCCCGACGCGTCGCTCCTCGGGGCGGTCGGCGTTCCTCTTCTCCTGGTGCTGGCCGCCGTGAACGTGCTCGTTGCCGCCGCACGAAGCCTCGACGCCGCCACCCAGGGGGCGGTCTGGACGATCGGTCAGGTCGTGCTCCTCGCTGTGGCCATCCCCGTGCTCGCCGGTGTCGCCGGCATCAGCGAGCTCTCGCCCCTGGCGCTCGGTCGCTCGCTTGCCCGACCCATCGCGGGACTGGCCACGCTCGCCGCATTGGGCGGCGGTGTGCTGACCGTCGTCGGCTTCGCCGCCCTTGCGAACCGCAACGACCAGTCGTCGTCGGCGCCGGCGCTGAGCGCGCTGATAATGCTCGGCGGCCTGCTTCTCGCTGCCGCCCTCGGCATCACGCTGCTCGGGTTGCTGAGCGCGTCACGAACAACGGGCTCGACCGACGCAGCCCACCTGCTTCCCTTCTCCGAGGAGACGAACTGATGGCGACCGCCCCAGCGCCCGCGACCGTCACCGGTCGGGCGACCACCCCGACCCTCGTTGCGTGCCTCGCCGGTTCGGCGGCGGTCGTCATGGCCAG
>JANPDB010000193.1:0-2745 GCA_031431255.1 Acidimicrobiia bacterium
CCGCAACGGCGGCCCGAGCGTCGTCGCCGGCTCCCCTCCGGACCTCCCGCCACCCGAACAGTGCGTCAGCAGGAACGCGAGCGTGATGCACTACAAGCCATCGCGCATCGCCCAGAACATGGAAGTGCTCCTCAACCCGGCGACTGGCTGGGTAAAGGGCATCCCGAGCGGAATTGCCGACATCTCCGGATGGCTGCGCTTCACCGACGGACGCGAACCCGACGCGCTGTCGCTCGCACTCTTCGCCGACGCCATGCCGCCGGCGGTGTTCGAGGTGCTCCCCAACTCGCAATGGGTTCCGACCGTCGAGCTCACCGTGCACTTCCGCGCCGTGCCGGCGCCGGGTTGGCTGCGCGGGCGATTCGTCACCCGTTTCCTCGTCGGCGGGTTCTTCGAAGAAGACGGCGAGCTCTGGGATTCGACCGGACAGCTCGTGGCCCAATCCCGTCAGCTCGCGATGGTCATCCCCGCTCCATCGGCGTAACCGTTCACACCATGGCGTCGAGCACTGCATCCATCAGCCGCGACGCGCCCTGACGGACCACGTCGACGCACACCAGTTCCGTCGCTGCTTCGACAGCCTCGCACGCCGCGGCGGCCTCGTCATCGGACGAAAGATGCCCGCAGTTCAAGGCGATGCCCCGCACCTTCGCCGGCGGGAACCCGACCCCGGCGCGGGCAACCGACTCGTAGAGCGCCACCACCTCGCGCAGCGGCGGGATGACGAAGCTGTCGAGTCCGTTGAGCAGCGCCGTCTGCCCTGCCCGGTGCACGAGGATCAAGTCGGTTGGCATCGATCCGCGCAGCAATGCCGCCCAGGCCGTGGAACCCGGGTGGAGCGCCGAGCCCTGACCCTCGATGTGCAAGATGTCCTGTTCGGACCCGTGCTTCATCACCTGTGCCTCGACGGAGCCAGAGGCGAAGTCAACGCGCACGGCGTCGAGAGGCACACCGTCGCCGGTGATGCAGATGCCGATCTGTCCCGTGGCGATCAACCGCGAGCGGAGACCGCGTCGACGGCTTTCACGGTCCATCTCGAGCGACGCCGTCATCTTGCCGATCGCCATATCGGTCCCGACGGTGAGCACCCGCCGACAGGCGAGCGTGGCGGCGAGACCGCGGCCGCTGGTGATCCCGGTCGGCTCCTGACGGACGTCCCAGATCCATGCGCCTTCGGCGCGGCTCGCGGCGTACTCGGGGTCTTCGGCGTATCGACCGTGCAGCCCGTTGACGAGCGACATTCCGCCCCGCAGCGCCGTCAGGATCTCATCGCGATACCCGGGCGGCAGGATGCCCCCACTGGTTGCCACAGCGACGACAAGCACGTCGGCCCCGAGCGCCAAGGCCTCGGACGCAGTAGCGACGATCGGAACGGACGTCGCTATCCCCGTGATCTCCTGCAACGACGCTCCCGCGTGGTCAGCGTCGATAACGCACACGATCTCCGCGTCGCTGTAGCGGAGCAGCCCGAAGCCCATCTTGCCGTGACGGTCGCGTAAGTGACCGTGCATGAGCAGGGCCAGTCGGTTCGATGGCTGAATCACGGCGATCCCCTGTAGTACCTATACGTGCAGACGATCAACGACACCGAGACCGGGAAGGTCATTCGGAACAATTCGTCCGTCCACATACGATGCACCCTCGAACGGATCATCGAGAAGGTTGAGGTGACTGTCGAGGTCGACCGCGTCGACCAGCGGCGCCAACTGCGCACCCGCCGAAATCGCCAGAGACGACTCCCCCATGCACCCGATCATCACGCGCAACCCATGGGCACGAGCCGTATGAATGATGCGGAGACCCTCACGCAGTCCGCCGCATTTCATCAGCTTGAAATTCACCCCGTGCACGCGATCGGCGATATCGGCCACATCGGACGCCACCCGCACGGACTCGTCGGCGAAGATCGGAATGGTCGTCGTTCGGAACAGCATCGGGAGTTCTTCCTCCCGACCCTGAGCGAGGGGTTGCTCGACCTCGATCACCCCACGCTCCGCGAGCCACTCGATCATGCTCTGCGCACCGCTGACATCCCAGCCGCCGTTGGCATCCACTCGCCATTTCGGCACGAAGCCGGCACGTCGCGCCGCCTCCTGCACCGCGAGGAACATCTCCTTGTCGGCATCGACACCGGCAGCTTGCCCGAGTTTCACCTTCAGATACGCAGCGCGCGTACGGTTGAGGATCTCCGGCACTACCTCGCGGATCACGTCGGGTGGATTGATCCCGATAGTGAGCGATGTGGCCGGCACACGGGTCGCATCGAGACCGAGCAGCCTCCACACCGGGCGGCCGAGAGACCGCCCCCACCAGTCATGGCACGCAATGTCGAGCGCGGCCCGCACCGCACCACGGTCCGGCGCGCCGATCGCACGCAGCGCGTGATCGATGCGATCGAACTCGTCGGGCGCATGATCGTGGAGGACGCTTGCCCACTCCGTGAGATCGAGCTCCGCCGACTCGGCAGAATCACCGGTGACGTCCGACGGCGCCATCTCCCCCATGCCGGAGACGCCCTCGTGCGAGACCGTGACCACGACGTTGGTGGAACCACGGATCGTTCCTCGGCTGATCGTCAACGGGTGCCGCTTCGTGAGATCGATTCGCCGCGACGTGAGGAACATCGCGCGCCGACCCTAGCGGCGCCAGACAACAGCTTCGACCGAGACCCGGGCGACATCGGTGCGACACTGGCAGTGTGGATCCGAGCAACGATGAGTGGGACGTCATCATCGTCGGCGCGGG
>JANPDB010000194.1:0-13699 GCA_031431255.1 Acidimicrobiia bacterium
CGACGCCGGGAGAGCAAGAATCCAGACCAACAAAACGATTCGTCGGTGATTGAAGCAGAACGACGCCATCCGCTCGAGGAGCGGTCGGTTTGTTGGAAGGGGCGAAGTGCTCACGAGTCTCCTCGACAGGGATTCGGGTCGAACGGTTCGGGGCGCAAACCGCTGGAAAAGTCGGCGTCGGCCACGCAGACCGCGGAATCATCGCGCCTGGAAGAGAACCGATGATCGAACAACAGCGATTCGAGCCATAAGTCACGCGCCTGTTGTGTGCGCGAAAAACCGGGCCGCTCCGACGCCCCGGAGCTGGAAGGATGTCCGGCCGTGAACTCCCCCGACACCCGCTCCGTGCCGGCGACACGAGGGCTCACTGCCGAGGGGGTCCACCGCGATGCGTTCACGGCGAAGGACTGGCTCCTCTTCCTCGGACCGGCACTGATCTGGGGCACCTCGTTCCTCTTCATCGCCGAGGGTTTGGAGACGCTCGAGCCGGGGGTCGTCACGTTCGGACGAATGCTCTTCGGGTTCCTCGCCCTAGCCGTGTTCCCCGGTGCGCGGGCAGCGATCCCCCGTCACGAATGGCCGCGCATCGCCGCCGTCTCGGTGACGTGGCTGGCGTTTCCGATGACGCTGTTCCCGATCGCGCAACAGCACGTGTCGTCGAGCCTGGCCGGGATGCTCAACGGCGGCATCCCGATCTTCTCCGCGCTCGTAGCGACCGTCCTGCTCCGGCGACTGCCCGGCCCGTGGCAGCGTCTCGGCCTGATCGTCGGTGTCATCGGGATTGTGTTCATCGGCGTCCCGACGGTGAACGAAGGACGCAGCAGCGCCTTCGGAGTCGCTCTCGTCATCATCGCCATCGCGTCCTACGGCATCGCCACCAACCTGGCCGTGCCCCTCACCCAGGCGTACGGCCCCGTGCCGGTGTTCTGGCGATGCCAGATGCTGTCGCTCGTTCTCACGGCACCGTTCGGTGCATGGGGCCTTCGGGGGTCGACGTTCGAATGGAAGCCGGTCGGTGCCGTCGTCCTGCTCGGCGTGTTCGGCACGGCTATGGCGTTCGTGATGATGACCAGCCTGGGGGCACGTGTCGGCGCGACCCGCAGCTCGACGGTCACGTATCTCGAGGCGATCTTCGCGCTCGGCATCGGGGTGGCGATCCGCAACGACAAGGTGGTCGCGCTCCAACTCGCCGGCTGCGTCGTACTCATCGGCGGTGCCTGGCTCGCCAGCCGCAAAGACGGCTGAGCGACACTGCGCGTAGCGCGATGTCAGTGGTGGCCGGCACGACGGTTGGACCGGGTCCGAAGTGTCAATCAGGCGAGGTCCCTCCGGGAAATGCGAGTGCGCGGAGATCCTCGTAACGAGACCGGCCCAGGGCAACGAGACTAGGGTCGGTCAGGCATGTTCAGTCCCAGCCGCGGCGGGTGAGTTCGGTGCGGAGGGCGTGAAGGGACGAGACGATGCCCATGGCGTCCCTGGAGTCGCCGGGTTGAGTCCGGTACTCGTCGGCGATGCCGAGGAGTCGCGCGAGATGACGGCCGTAGGCGATGGTGCCGGGTTGGCGGCCTCCGCCGGCTTCGAGGAGGAATTGTCGGGCGTCGTCGTCATCGCCGTGATGGTGGGCAAGTGCTGCGAGCAGCAGCATGGCGTCGCCGGACTCGCGTGAGAAGAGTCCGGTTGCTGCCCGTGCAGCGAGGCGCCGAATGAAACTGATCGCGGTGTCGGTGTCGCCGAGTGTGAGGTGTGCGAGTGCGCGTACTTCGGTTCCGTCCATGAACGGACGGCCGAACTCGTCGAGCTGTGCCACCGTTACAAGGGCCGCCGTCGGCTGCCCAAGAAGGACCTCAGATACGCCTGCCGAAATGACGAAGTCGGTCACGGGAAAGGTCCGCCATGTCGCGACGATCTCATGGGCGAGGTGTCGCGCCCTCGCGAAATCGTCGGTGACCATTGCCACAAGCTGATGCACCATCAGGGTCATCGCCCCCGCAAGGTTGTGCGCGTCAAGGTGCGACTCATCGGTCGGCCCCACGTTGTTCCGTTCGTTCTCGGCCAATGTCAGAAGGCCGTCGACGCTCTCCGGTGCGCCGAACGCTGTCAACCATGCGAGGCACCCCCACCCGATGGCACGGAAGTCGTTGAGCGGTGACCGTGTCAGTTCGTGGGCCGCCGCGATGGTGGAATCGATATCCGTGAGCAGCAGGCCCGCGTACCAACGTCCGAATGTGATGCTGCCGTAGAGTTCGGGATCGAGTTCCGTCAGGTGTGCTGCTAGTCGGATGCACGCAGCGTCGAGCTCGGACAGCCGAGCATCGAGGCAGTATGCGGCTTGGCTGGCGCTGAGGAGCTCCCCGGCGGTGATCCAGTTGTCATGGTCGGCTGCCCTTTCGAACGCGGTGGTGATGTTCGGGCAGTCGTGGCGGAGTCGGAGTCCGACATCGAGCGAGCCCATGACCTTGCGGCCTTCGGCCATGGCGAGGCTGTGGAAGTGGGCGAGGTGACGGTCCCGTGCGGCCTCGGCTTCTCCGGTATCGACGAGTCGGTCTTCGGCGTAGGCCTTCACGGTTTCGAGGAGCCGGAACCGGGTGGCCTTTCGTTTGTCGGCACGCACCACGAGCGATTTCGCTTGCAGCGTTTCGATGTGACCGGTCGCTGTGCGTCGGTCGAGTTTGGTGATGGCGGCGACGGCGTCGATGTCGAACCCGTCAACGAACACGCCCAATGCCCGGAAGACCCGCTGCTCCTCGGGTTCGAGGAGGTCATGGGACCAGTCGAGGGTTGCTTCGAGAGTGCGTTGGCGGCTTCGTCGCCGTCCGCCGGAGCGGAGCTGGAAACGGTGGTCGAGTCCGGACAGGAGCTCGTCGGGGTTCATCACGGTGACGCGTGCGGCAGCGAGTTCGATAGCGAGGGGCATGCCATCGAGCCGGGAACAAATCGCGGAGACCGTCGCGGTGTTCGCATCGGTAAGGGTGAACTCGGGATGCACGGCCGTGGCGCGGTCGACGAAGAGCCGAACGCCGGGTGAGTCGGCGGTGTCGGTGGCGAGTGATCCGAGGACGACGACGCGTTCACCATCAATGTCGAAGGCTTCACGGCTCGTGGCGAGGATCCTGGTCGGGTTGTTGGTGGCCAGGAGTGCCTCGACGAACGCCGCCGATTCCTCGATGACATGCTCACAGTTGTCGAGAATCACCAGCGCCTGTTTGTCGGCGAGGAACGCGAGGATCTGCTTTGTCTGGTCACCGGCGGCGAGGTTGAGTCCGAGCCCGTTGGCGATCGCCGACGGCACATCTGCACCGCTGCTCACCGCAGTGAGATCGACGAACCACACGCCGGCGCGGTGATGCGGTAACTCGGCCTCGCCCACCGCGATCGCGAGCCGTGTCTTGCCTGATCCACCGACGGCGGTGAGGGTGACCAGTCGGCTCTCGGCGAGCAGGCCACGAACACGGGCCAGCTCGATGTCACGGCCAATCAACCGCGTCGGTCGCACCGGCAGGTTCGACATCGACGAATCCACGACCCGCAAAACGGCGAACGTGTCGGTGCCGAGCTGGAACAGCTTGAGGGGCTCGGCGACGTCACGCAACGTGCGCACACCAAGATCGGTCACGTCGGTCACGCCCGCGGCGATTCGCACCGGTTCGGTGATCAACGTCTGACCGCCGTGCCCCGCCGCCCCAACTCGGGCCGCCGTGTTCACCACCGGACCGAAATAGTCACCGCCACGTTCCTCAGCCTCACCGAGATGCAAACCCATACGCACACGTAGCATCGGGCCAGGCCAGGTCGCGTCAGTAAGCGCGCGTTGTGATTCCGTGGCCGCCCGCACCGCATCCGATGCTCGGCCGAACGCGGATGCGAACGAATCGCCTGCGGTCGTGAACACATACCCGCCGTTGCCCTCAATCGCCGCCCGCAAGATCGCGTCGTGGACCAACAACGACGCCGACATCGCGTCCTTGTCCGCCGCCCACAGGCGTGTCGAACCCTCCACATCCGTGAACAGAAACGTCACCGTCCCCGACGGCCGCGCCGTCACTGCCCCGCAACCTGTTCCGTCATGTCAGCCATCGTGACAGGTCTCCGCCGAATGTGTCACGGCGACCACAGCGCGGCAATTGGTAGCGCAACAATCCGCTCGTCGAGTCGTTGCACCCGATCGCCGCAGTGCAACACAATCCCCGCGACAAAGGTTGCGCCGAGCCGATCTCGGAGCGCCCGAAGGCCTTTTGCATCGTCGGCGTGTTGTCGAGATCGACTGCTGCCTTCACGGCCATTCTGAACGGGTCCCCGGCGCGCTGCACTTCGTCGGAAATAGTCGGTAGCAAACCTCCGAAATCGTCGAACGACATACTCCGGTCTTGTCGGTCGTCCTCGAGTGCTGAGCGGAGGATGGCCGACGGCGGCGAGCGTTCGAAACACTCGAGAAGATTTCCGAGCAAGTAACTTGACACCTACGAACAGATGTTCTACACGGGTGACATGACATCCGCCGCTGCGCAACAGATCGAGGCTCTGGCGCTTCTCTGCGTGCCGCGCAGCTCGTCCGTGCACTGGGACCCCACCACCGCCAAGATCGGCCTCCAACAGCTCCGCCGGCTCCGTGGCGAGATCGCCGCGCTCGAAGCAATGCTCGTCGGTGTTCTGAAGACCGAGACCGGCCGCGACACGAAAGCAACCCTGGTTCGAGGCTTCGGAATGTCATCGGCCGAAGCATCGAAAACCGTGAAGGTCTCCGAGGTCGTCGGCCTCGTCCCTGGCGCCGGCGAAGCATTGGCTGACGGTTCCGTGACCGGTGAACACCTTCGCCACCTCACCGACATCACCGATCCGAACGAAGCAGCCGAACTGTTGTCGCTAGCGCCGAGCCAATCGCCTGACGACTTCGGCCGAACCGTCGAGACGTACCGGATCGACCGCGATGCGAAAGGGGTCACCGAACGCCAACGCCAGGCCCGGTCAGTGAAGTTCTTCAAAGCCGACCACGGCTGTGTCGGTATGCGGGTGATCCTTCCCACCGTCGAAGGCGAACAGATCAAAGCGACCCTCAACGAAGCATGCGACTCGGCATGGCGCGCCGCTCACCCCGACCGCGCCGAAACACTCCACGGCCACGACGGCGAACCCCGTGAACAACGACTCGCCGATGCGCTCGTCGCCGTGATCAACGGCACCTCCTGCGGCGGACCGGCCCGAACGGCGTTGATCGTCACGATGCATGGCCGAAACGCTGGAATCCAAGATCCTTGGTGCGGGCCCCATCCCGACCGACGACGCACTCGACCTCGCCAACGACCCGCGGTCCGATATCTACGCCGCGATCCAAGCCTCCGACGGAGCAATCATGACCTTCGGCCGTTCCCGGCGGCTCGCATCACCGCTGCAGAAACTCGCCTTGGCCCTTCGCGACGGCGGGTTCTGTGTCAAACCTGGGTGCTCCACACCGTGGCATCGATGCGATGCCGACCACATCATCGAATGGGACGACGGCGGCCTCACCGACATCGAAAACCTCCGCCACCTGTGCCGCACCGACTGTCACCCTCACCGCCACGAAACCGGCACCGAGATGACCCGACAACGCGACGGCACCTGGACCATCAACAACGAAACCCTCCCACCACTCCCGTCCTGGCCACCCCCAAGACCGACCATCCACCAACCCGACCCCGACCCCGACCACCAGCAACGACTCGAAACCTCAACCGCGCCGCCGGACGACCCCTCGCCTTCGCTTAGCAACAGACCGCAGTCGTCACCCGTTCCTTGACAACTGAAAACCCCGCCCGGGCACAGTCGGCCCGGCCGATCTCGACTGGACTGGTGCGACCCGGACTGGACGGGCTCGGCCCACGTGGCGCAAGAACAGCCCCCTCCCCAGCTGAGGCCTCAGCCCAGTCCTCAGAGTGTTGACGACCGCAGCGAAGCAGACGTGCACCACCGCCAGAATTCCACCCGAACAATCGGACCCAGGGCAGGCTCTCTTCATCAGCTGGTCCGACTACCGTCGAAGGTGTGGCCACAGCTATCGACCTCGCCGCCGCGTATCGGCTGCATCCGAATGTGGCGGTGCGCCCCGAGCCCTTCGGCGCGCTGGTATACCACTACGGAAATCGCAAACTCGTCTTCCTGAAGTCACCGCGCATGGTTGCCGTCGTCAAGGCGCTCGACGCCGCGCCGTCGGTTCGGGCCGCTCTGGAGACGAACGGCGTGGCTGGGAAGAACACCGACCGCTACCTCGTTGCCCTGAACAGTCTGCTGGCGTCGGACATGCTCGTTCCCTCCGAAACAGCTGAGGTCCCCCGTGCTCGTTGATCAACTGAAGTCGGGTCTCGATGCACCGATCTGCCTCACGTGGGAGTTGACCTACGCCTGCAACCTTGCGTGCATTCATTGCCTCTCGTCATCGGGCCGCCGGGATCCTCATGAGCTGAGCACCGACGAGTGCAAGGCCGTGATCGACGAACTCGCCCGCCTCCAGGTGTTCTACGTGAACATCGGCGGTGGCGAGCCGACGATCCGCAGCGACTTCTTCGAGATCGTCGACTATGCGGTCGCCAATGGCGTCGGCGTGAAGTTCTCCACCAACGGCAGCCGGATCGACGCCGAAGCGGCACAGCGGCTGTCGGGCAGCGACTACATCGACATCCAGATCAGCCTCGACGGGGCCGATCGGGAGACCAACGATGCGGTGCGCGGCGACGGCTCGTGGGACACCGCCATCACCGCGATGAACCACCTCCGCGATGCCGGGTTCGGCCAATTCAAGATCAGCGTGGTGATGACCCGGCACAACATCCCCCAGCTCGATGCCTTCGAAGCGCTCGTCGCGGAATACGGCGCCGAGCTGCGGCTCACTCGTCTGCGTCCGAGCGGTCGTGGCGCCGACACCTGGGAACAGCTGCACCCGACCAACGCCCAGCAGCGCGAGCTCTACAACTGGATCATCACGCGACCGAAGGTGCTGACCGGTGACTCGTTCTTCCACCTCAGTGCGCTCGGTGAGTCGCTCCCCGGACTCAACATGTGCGGCGCCGGACGGATCGTGTGCCTGATCGATCCGGTCGGTGAGGTCTACGCCTGCCCGTTCGTGCTCCACGACGAGTTCAAGGCCGGTTCGGTCCGCGACGCCGGCGGCTTCACGGCGGTGTGGCGTGAGAGCGAACTGTTCACGTCGCTACGTGAGCCCCAGTCGCCGGGAGCCTGCGGAAGCTGTGGCTCCTACGACGCGTGCCAGGGAGGTTGCATGGCCGCGAAGTTCTTCACCGGCCTACCCCTCGACGGGCCCGACCCGGAGTGTGTGTGGGGCAACGCCGACGATGAGCTCGCCCGCATCGCCGCGGCGGCCGACTCGGCCAAGCCCTCTCCCGGTCCGGGGCACTCGAAGCCAACTCCCGTCTCGCTCGGGCGAAAGCCCGTCGACGCATACTCGTGACCGACGAGCCGACTGCCGATGACCTCGGCAAGCGCCGAGATCGTACGTATGCATATCTTAAGCTGTGGGGCATCGACACCGACCTGACCGTGCTCCCGATCGTTCGAGCACCATTGATCATCCCGTCGACGGCGGCGGTGTGCGGGCGTGCGGCCGCCTCGTCGCTCGTTGCCCTGAAAGGACAGGGACTCTCGCTACCCGAGGTGTTCGCCTTCGCCGATGCATACGAGGTGTGGGGTGACCTCACGGTTGAGGAGCATGACTTCGTTCTCGACGACGCGCCTTCCCCCGAACAGCTCGTGCAGTTCGCGTGGCGGTTCGATCAGGCGTTCGTCTACGAGTGGGCCCTGGGTCTCGTGATCCACCTTCGCTTTCCCGACGCGAGTGCCGACTCCGGTCGGGTCATGGAGCAGTTGGTCACCCAGGTGCTCACGGTCGAGCCGACGAAGCGACCGGCCGTTCGTTCGGCGAAGGAACTAGCCGATGCCGCCGACGTGGCGTTTGCACTCCAGGCGATCGCCATTGCCACTGCACCGGAGCCACCGCTTCTGGGGATCGTCCGGAGCGTGACCATCGAACGCGCCGCAGCATTCGAGTGGCTTCTGTCAGCCCCCGAATCGGCCGGCGGCGGCTGAGAGGGTCCCCATGTTGCTTCGAATGGACGTGCTGGCGCGGATCGTGGCAGGCGAGATCGACGTGGTCTACCGACTCTGGCGCAAGCCGACCGTGAAACCGGGAGGACGCCTCCGCACCGCCATGGGCGAGCTCGCCATCGACGCCGTCGAGGAAATCGATCCCGCCTCGATCACCGACGCCGAGGCTGCTCGGGCTGGCTTCTCGTCTGCGGACGAGGCGCGCACATCGCTCGAACCACGACCCGTTCGTACGCGAGCCGGCAAGCCCGCCAAAAAGGCGGTGGCTGCCCGGGGTAGGACTGCCAAGCCCGATGAGACCAGCCGTCCCTATCGAGTCGCGGTGCACTTCGCGGGCGCCGACACCCGCGCCGCCCTACGTGACGATGCCAGCGCAGAGGCCGTCGCCGTGGTGGCCGCGAAGCTCGATGCAATGGACGCTCGCAGCGCCCGGGGGCCATGGACGCGTCGCACGCTCGCACTCATCGAGCGGTGGCCGGGCCGTCGCGCTCCTGAGCTCGCCGAGATGGAGGGCCTCGAGACGCTCGTCTTCAAGACAAACGTGCGCAAGCTCAAGGAACTCGGCCTGACCATCAGCCTCACCGTCGGTTACACACTTTCACCCCGGGGGGAAGCCGTCCTTCACGTGTCTCGCTGAGCCCGCCAGATCAACGGCGGGTCAGCCGACGATCGCCAGCGCGGCCTGAACTGCGCTCGACGGCGACGAAAGGACGACCCGTCCCGGCCGCTCGTCGATGAACGCAAGCGCGCCGAGCATCGATGCCTGGGCAAGCACGACCACATCGAACGACTCATCGAGTGCGTCGACATGCTCGGCGATGGACCGGTGATACCCGTCGAGTTCGCCGGCTTCCCAGTGATCCCAGGAGGGAAGGCACGGCATCAACGTGATCATCGGGGCGCGTCCGGCACGGACGGACTCGTCGCGCAAAAGGTCAACGGTCGGAGCGAGTGTGCTCTCCAGCGCGGCAACCACCGCGATCCGCCTTCCTGCAGCCACCGCTGCCGCGGCCATCGGCCGATCAACACGAAGAACGGGGACACCAATCCCGGGCACGGTTTCCGCAGTGACTCCGATGGTCGAGCAGGTGCACACGATCACGTCGGCCCCCTCGCCAACGAGGCGAACGAGAGCGGCGGAGGTCCCCGCAACAACGAGCGGGTGGGCAAACCCGATCGAGCGCGCCATCGTCAGCAACTCCTCATCGACGATGTGCGTGCCACTGACCGCGCCCGGCGCATTCGCAACCAGAGAGTCGAACGTCGCGACATGAACCGGCGATGTGTGGAGGAACCCCATGGTCACAGCCATCCGCCCAGCCTCCCCCATCCGAGTCCGGTCCAGCGACGCATTTCCCGATGTCTGCCGGTCACCGTCCGAATCGGCTCCGCCAACCTCGTCGCGCCATCGGAGCGCTCTCGGCCGCGGACTTGCAGTCACGAAGTTCGCGTTCGAGCCGGGCGACTTCGCCGGCGAGCCGGTGTGCCTCGGCCGCCAGCATGTCGATGTGATCGTTGGCGCGTGCGCCGATGACGTCGTCGAACACGCTGACCGGGGAGGCGAAGTGGAGGGCGAGCTCCCGGTGTTCGTCGGCAACGAACCATCGGTTGAGGCCGTCGTAGTACGTGAACGCGTAGCCGGCCGCAATCACCGCGGGCTCCCATGACACGTCGACCAGGTCGCGCTCATTGGGCAGGTTCGCCTCGATGCACAGCAACCATGGCCGTCGCCGGCGAAGGTCGAGGCCGGCGAGCACGTCGGCCTCGGCGCCTTCGGCATCGACCTTCAGAAGGTGAACCGCCGTTCCGGCCGGTACGTGCTCGTCCCAGATCGTGTCGAGAGTCCGGGCCTCGATGACGGAGCTTTCGACCACGTGCCCGTCACGACGTGCCTCCTCGGCAAACAGCTCGATTGTCGTGGACAGGCCGGTGTCGGCCACGCGATGCAGCGTGCGCTGACCGGCAGCAGATCCGGCAAGCACGCCGAGGTTGACATCGCGCGAACGCTGCTCGACGAATGCGGCGAGGTGATCAGGCACCGGTTCGATGTTGATGCCCCGCCAGCCTCGCTCGGAGAGCGCGTAGGTCACCGAGTCTTCACGGGGCATCCACGCGCCGACGTCGATCCAGAACCCGCGCTCGATGTCGTGGAAGCATCGCCGGAGAAACACATCCTCGAAGTTCTGCGCGTACGACACCCAGGGGGCCGAACCCGCACGCCGATCGGCCCGTTCCGCATGCACGGCACGAGACGCTACTTCCGTGTCCGCCGGTTTCCGCTCCTGCGGGAGAACGAGTGCCGATACACACCGCGAACCGGCGACAATGGTGGCGATGAGACTGCTCGAACCGCTGCCCATCGGTCGATCCGAGTCAGGCGATCAAGCCGAGACCGCTCCCACTCGGGTGATGTTCGGGCCGCACGAGACCAACCTGGGAGACGGACGGGCTCTGTCGAAGGCCCACGTCGCGTACTACGCCCGCCGGGCCGCCGGCGGGGCCGGAATCATCGTGACAGAGGAGGCTTCAGTTCACGACAGTGACTGGCCCTACGAACGAGCCCCCTTGGCATCGCTCTGCGGACCTGGTTGGCGGAAGATCGCGGATGCCGTTCGCGACACGGGAACCGGCGCCGTGGTTCTTGCGGCGATCGGCCACAGCGGAGGACAGGGGACGAGTCACTGGAGCCAGCGCGAGATGTGGGCACCGTCCCCGGTTCCCGAGGTTGCGTCGCGAGAGGTTCCAAAGGTCATGGAGCCGGCGGATATCAGCGCAGTGGTCGGCGGCTTCGCCAATGCCGCCGCGCTGGCGATCTCCTCGGGCTGCCACGGCGTCGAGATCAACGCCGGTCAGAACTCACTCGTCCGCCAGTTCCTCAGTGGACTTACGAATATGCGCGAAGACGACTACGGCAACAACCGCCTGCGCCTTCTACGAGAAGTGCTGGAAGCGGTGCGAGCGGCGGTCGGGGTCGGACCGGTTGTCGCGCTGCGACTCAGCGTCGATGAGCTCGCCCCGTGGGCCGGCATCGTTCCCGACGCCGGTGCCCAGATCGCCGTCGAGGTCGCGCATCTCGTGGATCTGATCACCGTGGTTCGCGGAGCGATCTACTCGGTCGCACTGACGCGTCCCGATGGGCACGTGGAACCGGGATTCGCCATCGGCCTCGCCCGACAGGTGCGCACCGCCCTGATCGAGGCTGGCCGCCCGGTACCGGTGTTCGCGCAGGGGTCGATCGTCGACTGGGGCCAGGCCGAGTGGGCCTTGGACGATGGCGCGGCCGACGGCACCGAGATGACCCGGGCACAACTGGCCGACGCCGACCTGGTCGTGAAGCTGCGCGCCGGCACCCCGGAGCGAATTCGTCCGTGCGTGCTGTGCAACCAACTCTGCAAGGTGCGCGACAACCGCAACCCGATCGTGAGCTGCGTGATGGATCCGCGCACTGGGCACGAACTCGATGACGCCGCGGAACCGACGGTCGGGTCAAGCGGAAACATGCAGAGCGGAAACATGCAACGCACACTCGCGGTTGTGGGGGCCGGTGTGGCTGGCCTCGAAACCGCCCGCATCGCCGCCCTACGGGGATTCACCGTGACGGTTCGCGACCGCTCGTCATTCGTCGGTGGAGTCCTCCTTCACGCCGCGCATGGCGCGGGACGCGCCTTGCTAGGGAAGGCGACCGAGTGGCTCCACGACGAGTGCCTCCGCCTCGGGGTGGTGTTCGACCTCGACGCACCGGTTGATTCGGCGACGCTCGACTCGCTGCGGGCATCGGGCCCTGTCGTCCTGGCGACCGGCGGAAAGCACGGAACACTGCCCTTTGCCGTGAGCGATTCGGCCGATCTGCGTCACGCCGTCGATGTCCTCGCGCTCGACGATCCGATCTCGTCGCTGCCGCCGGGCCCCGTGGTGGTCTGGGACCCGATCGGCGGGCCAATCGGACTTTCCGTCGCCGAGTTGTTTGCCGCCGACGAAACCCGCCGGGCTGCCGGGGTCACCCTGGTGACCCCCGATCTGCTGGTCGGCGAGAAGTTGAGCCTCACGGGCGATCTGGCCCCGGCGCAGGTCCGCCTCCACGCGCTCGGTGTGCGGTTGGTGAAGCAGGCACTTGTCCGCCGTGTAGCCGACGGCAAGGTCGAGGTGGAAGACCGATTCTCCGGCGCGACCAACGTCATCGACGCCACGACATTCATTGCGTGCGGTCATCGCCTTCCCGATCACACCCTCGATCCCGAGGAGACGCTGCCGCAAGCCGGCGACCGCGTCGCCCCCCGGACGATCCACGAAGCGATCCTGGAAGGACGCCGAGTCGCAATGGCCCTGCCGGTTCGAGGCTGACGGAGCCGGCGGTCGAAACCGGCTCGCTCTCGTTCGGACGGACCGTCGGGTCGAGCGGCCTCAGCTGACCCGAAGAAGCTCGCGGTCGAGGATCTCGGCGAAGGCCGCTCCGGCCACACGGGTCTCGTCGACGACCAGACGACGCGGTGCCGGCCGATCGATCCACAGGTCGGGCATCGCCGCGGCCCGTTCGAGACCGTCGAGGAATCGGCGGTAGTGACGATCGGCCGGCCCCGGCACGCGACTCGTTCGCTGGCCAGGTCCTATCGGGACCATGCCTAGTGCTTCGGCCGGGCTGTCGGCGCACGGGGCATCTGTGTCGACGATCGGTTCGGCTCGCACGAGTCCGGCGTGCTGCAGGGTGCGGTACGCCGCGACGACCTTGGCGAACACGGTGGGCTCGCCGCCGGCGTCCGGGTGTGATCGCCGACTCAGAGCCCGGAAGGCCCGCGTGATCTCGATCGGTTGTGCACCCACGGCAATGCCGAGGGTGGCGAATGCGGCATCCGTGCCCATCCCACGTCCTTGTGGTCTTGTTCGCCTCCGATCCGTCGGAGGCATCTCTCCATTCGGCCGGACCCTGCGGGCACTGCGACCTTCGGTGGGAGTTGATTCGAACGACCCACTCACAGGCTCGGGACGCGAGCGGAGGATTTGGAGTATTTGTGGCTCTGGGAGCTACAAATTCTCCGAACCCTCCGGCGAACTCGGCGGAGCGTGATGCCGATCACCGACACCGCTCCCGGCTCAACCAATACTGCTTGAAGACAACCATCGAGCAAGCAGAGGTCGCCATGAGCATCTACCCCGCCAGTCCCGACGACATTACGCCGCAGTGGCTCAACGACAACTGCCGCCTCGGCGGTCGCGTGTCACGGGTGACCTCGACGACGATCGGTGAGGGCGTCGGCATGCTCGGCCTCCTCGGACGCCTCTCGCTCGAATACTCCGAGGGAAGCGGCCCGGCCTCGGTCATCGCCAAGCTGGCCTCACCGCACGAACCCGTCCTCGACCTGGTCGAGACGTTCGGCTTCTACGAGCGGGAGATCAATTTCTACCGGCACGCCACCGGTGACGTCACGAACATCCCGCGTTCGCACTTCGCCGAGGTGGACGCCTCAGGACGAGGCTTCGCCCTCATCCTCGAAGACCTCTCGCAGTGCCGGATCCCCGATCAGGTCGCCGGATGTTCAGCGACCGACGCCACCACCGTCATGGTCGAACTGGCGAGACTTCACGCGCACCACTGGCATATCGACCGGAACCC
>JANPDB010000195.1:0-1602 GCA_031431255.1 Acidimicrobiia bacterium
TCCTTCGGCAAAGGAACTCCTCGCCCGATCACGCACGGTGTTGCTTCTCGAAGATGTTGCCGATCCCGAGAACATCGGATCGATGTTCCGTCACGCGGCCGGTTTCGGTGTCGATGCGGTGATCCTTCACGGGCACTGCGGAGATCCGCTCTACCGGAAGACGATCCGCACGTCGATGGGATGGACGCTTACGATCCCCTATTGTCGGATCGACGACGCCGATGGCACGATCGGCGAACTCCTGACCGCGGCGGGCTTCGTTTCGATTGCGCTCACGCCGTCTGCCGACGCACTGTCGCTGAGCCAAGTCATTGACGGCCTCGACGACGACGACCGGATCGCCATCGTCCTCGGAGCCGAAGGCCCGGGCCTCAAGAACGCAACGATGGCGGCAACCACGTTCCGGGCCTGCATCCCGATGTCCGATGGCGTCGACTCTCTCAACGTGTCCACATCAGCGGCAATCGCCCTGTTCGCTTTGACCTCGGCCCAGGCATGGCGCCTGTGCCGCTAGTGCACTGAGTCGGAAGTTCCTGTTACATCGATCCTTCGGATAGAGCGCCGAAGTACAACCAATCAACGCCATTCGATGTCACAGGAACTTCTGCGAAGATGCGCTAGACCACCGGTCACCCCTGCATGCCAACGAACCGGCAAGGTATGAAGATACGAACGGCACTTCACCGAACACCTTGAACAGAAAGACAAGCCATGCCCTTTCGTCTTGCGAACATCGGCGGCCGCGCCGCACTCTGTGATGCCGCCCACTGGTACGACCTCGAGTCAGTGACCAACGGGGCGTTCACGGCCGACGTGATGGCGGCCATCACCCGCTCGGCCGAACTCCACAGCATCGATCTCTCTACGCACCAGCCGAGCGGAGCGCTCGCCGACGCCGACCTCGACGCCGTCGTTCCCGCGCCGAAGAACTGCTTCGCCATTGGGCTCAACTACCGGAGTCACGCCGCCGAGTCGAACATGGAGCTCCCTGCAGCGCCGCTCACGTTCACGAAGTTCCCGAGTTGCCTCGTCGGACCGAACGACGATGTGGTGCTGAATAGTGCCTTCGGGGACTACGAGGTCGAACTGGTGGTGGTGATCGGCCGGACGTGTCGCAACGTCGCGGAGGCCGATGCATGGTCGTACGTCGCCGGGCTTACCGGAGGCCAGGACATCTCCGACCGGGCACTGCAGTTCGCCGCCAAACCTCCGCACTTCGACCTCGGAAAGTCACGCGACACCTACGGGCCGATAGGGCCGGTCATCGTGTCGACTGACTCGTTCGCCGACCCGGACAACGTGGCGATGACGTGTTGGATCAACGGTGAACAGCGTCAGAAGGACTCGACCGCGAACCTCGTCTTCAGTGTCCCGCAACTGATCGCCTATCTCTCCGCGATCCTCACGCTCCATCCGGGTGACGTGATCTTCACCGGCACGCCCGATGGCGTCGGCGCGGCGAAGCGGCTCTTCTTACGGCCCGGCGATGTGATCGACAGCGCCCTCGAAGGCATCGGCTCCCTCCGGAACGTCTGCGTGGCATGAACCGAGAGCAAGACCCCATCGACGTGGCGATCATCGGCGGGGGCCCGGTCGGCGTGG
>JANPDB010000196.1:0-2969 GCA_031431255.1 Acidimicrobiia bacterium
CGACAGCAGCCGCTGGACGATCGAGATCGCCACGCCGGCGATCGTCGCGGATGCGGCGCCGTTGCTGAGCGGCGAGAGCGGTGCGCCGAGCCCCGCTCGGAAACCGCCGAGGATGCACCCCGAGAGTACGAAGAACGAAGCCACCGCCGTAGTCCCGCCGGACGACCAGTCGAACAGTGCTCGGAACGCCAAAGCAACGCCGAGGCCCATCGTTGCGGTGAGGAACGCCGTGGACGCGCCGGCGATCACGGCGTTCCGTTCGAAGAGCTCCGAGCGTTTCACGCGACAAGTCTGCCCGAACGTCCGGGCAACACCGCTGCCGACATGAACAAACGGTGTCGAGTGGGATTTTCGTCATCCGAGCACCGCCCCGACTCCGGAATGCAAGAGATCGCGGCAACCGCTGTCGCGTGTGATTGCTCCCAGGAGAAAATGCTCATGCGTCGTGCACTGTTTGCCGCCCTTTCGGTCGTCGCCCTCACCTTTGCCGGCGGGTCCGGCGTCGCTGTCGCCCAGTCCGAGCCCGGAACGATCGTCGAAATCGCTGTGGGGAATCCCGATTTCTCGACCCTCGTCAAGGCCGTGACCGAGGCCAAGCTCGCCGAGACCCTTTCGGGCCCCGGCCCGTTCACCGTGTTCGCGCCGACGAATGCGGCGTTTGATGCCCTGCCCGCCGGAACCCTCGACAGCCTGCTCAAGGACCCGACCGGTGCGCTGGCCAACATCTTGAAGCTCCATGTCCTCTCGGGCGCCGTCGACTCGAAGGCGGCGATCGCCGCTGCCGGCGGCAACGTCGAGACCCTCGGCGGTCCGGTCAGCGTGAAGCTCGACGGTGACAAGCTCATCGTCGGCGGGGCAACCGTTGTCACCGCCGATCTGAAGGCCTCGAACGGCATCATCCACGTGATCGACGCCGTCATCACGGCACCGGCCACCGCCGCGCCCACCGAGGTCAACACCGGCACCGATGGCCTCGCCGCGGGCTCCGACAACACCGGTCTGCTGCTCGCCCTGGCCGCCGGCCTCGCTGTCGTGGGAATCGGTTCATCGTCCGTCGTGGTTGCCCGCAACCGCCGCAAGGGCTGAGCCGAAGCAGAACCCAACCGGTCGAGCAGTAGCGACGATGGTCGCGGGTGCGGGTGAATGGTGGGCGACCACCGCTCATCCGCACCGGCTCGCCCGATTCCTTTTCCCTCTGATCCCGTGTCTGACAAGTCCGCCAAGGCCGTTCTCGGTGCGTCGGTGATGCTGCTCGTCGCCGTCGCCGTCGCCTGGGGGAGGGGCGCGGGTGATCCACGTTCCGACCTCTCGGGCGAGAACGTCCGGCAGGTAGTGACGCGTCCGGCATCGGCGACGATGCCGATTCCGTCAACCGTCGATCGGAGACCGGCTGGCGTGGCCGTCGAGCGTCCGCTCGGCCCGGACGCGAACTCCGACCGAACCGAAGAGGTCCCCGTGACGCCGACGTCGCCCCAGCGACTTGTCATCCCCGCCCTGGGTGTGGATGCAGCGATCGTCGCTGTGGGCCTGGAGCCGGACGGGTCTATGGAAATCCCCGGCGCGGCGGAGGCCGGCTGGTATCACTACGGCCCTCGGCCGGGAGATCCGACCGGCTCTGCCGTTCTTGCGGGACACGTGGACCACAACCGTACGGCCGGCGTCTTCGTCGAACTCCGGCGTCTCGGGATCGGCGAAGAGATTGAGGTGACCGACCGTGATGGCGTGATGAGGCGCTTCCGGGTGACGGAGCGGTTCCAGGTTGACAAGGACGAACTGCCCGGACCCGAGCTCTTCCGAACGACCGGTGACCCAGTGCTCACGCTCATCACCTGTGGTGGGCGGTTCAACCGGAAGTCGCGTCACTACGCCGATAACATCGTGATCCGCGCGACCCCGATCCTGGGAGAGAGGCTTCGGCCGAACCAGCAGGCGATGTACGGCGTCGGTTCCTGATCTCCGTCGAAGCGGTCTGGCCCCGGCCGTTGGTCAGCGGGGCACCTCGTCGGGCGGCGACGCCATCTTGGTTCTTCGCAACGCCAGCGCCTGCATGCTCGTTCTCGACAGTTCCGGGATTCGGTCAGGCGACATCCACTGAATCGCACTGATCTCCCACGGTGTCGCGGGACGGGTCGAGGGTGCGCCTCGGTGACCGACATAGATGTGGTCGATGTGATGGGAACGGTCCAGCGAGCCGACGAACACGGGCTCGCCGGAGAGCTCGACCCCGCCTTCCTCGGCGACCTCACGGCACGCCGCATCCGCGAACGACTCGTCCGGGTCGACCCAGCCGCCCGGAAGAGACCACGATCGGCGGTAGCGGGCCTTCACCAGGAGCACTTGGTCGTTGTCGTCGACGAGGATCACGAGCACGCCCCGCGTGTCCGGCCCGCCGAGTCGGCTCTTGACGATGCGCGCAACGATCCCGAAAGCCTCGTTCAACAAGGCGAACAGCTGGCTGGCGGTCATTCCCGGGACATCAGCGCGTAGGAGGTGCGAAAGCCGTCGCGTAGTGTCGAACGAACATACGCGCGCTGACGAATCAGGAACAGGACGCCGAGGGCGAGGTACACGATGCCGACGCCGATGCGTTCGGCTCCGGCCCATCGATCCGGAACGACGACCCGCACAACGAACTGCGCCCAGAAGAGTCCGAAGAGCATCAGCGCCTCACGGATCGAGAGCGACAGGCTGATCAGGACAGCGACGCCGAAGAATGCCTGTGCTCCGGTGAGGAACAGCTCCTCGCGCTGCAGCGCGTCGAGCGGTAGGCCGTGGGTGGACGAGGACGTGATCGCGAACACAACCGGAAGCGTTCCGACCAGCAGCGTCCACTGGTTCACCTTCGAGGAGACGAGGGTCGAGAGCCCACTCGCCTCTGCCATACGCCAGGCGAACATCGCCGCGATGAGCAGTTCGGGTGCCTCCGATGCCAGAGGCGCGACCCACTGCACGAGGAAGAACTCGCTGAT
>JANPDB010000197.1:0-5030 GCA_031431255.1 Acidimicrobiia bacterium
GTACCACCAGGGGTCGCGTACGGCGAGATTCGTCTTCACGAGGATCGCCTGACTGCGCAGGAAACGGAACAGCGACGCAGGACCCATGCGCGAACCGCCGAGCCCGCTCGATTTGAACGAATGCTTCTCGCCCTCCCACACGAGCGCGGTGAGCGTGGAGTCGTTGACGCTCACCGCCCCAGCGTCCAGCCGCCGGGCGATGGCCTCTGCCTGTTCGGTCGTCGCCGCAAAGACGGCCGCCGAGAGACCGAACGGCGAGTCGTTGGCGAGCCGCACGGCTTCGTCGGCGTGGGCCACGGCCATCACCGGTAGAAACGGTCCGAAGGTCTCCTCGCGCATGATGGCCATGGTGTGGTCGACGTTGCTGAGCACGGTGACCCGGACCCATGAACCGCCACCGTGGTGCTCCACGGCAGATGAACCGGCACGCACCACCGCGCCCCTCGCCAGCGCGTCGGCAAGGTGTTCTTCAATGATCGGCACCTGACGTTCGGCGATGATCGGGCCGAGTCCGGGCGTGTCGTAGGTGGGAAAGCACAGACCGATGCGTGCCGCCTTCTTCGCCAGCAGGTCGACGAACTCGTCGTGGATCGAGGTTTCCACGTAGATGCGCTCGATCGACTGGCAGGCCTGCCCGGCATTCGACGTTGCTCCCCACAGCAGCGCGGTGGTCGCGTGATCCACGTCGGCGCCGTTGAGCACGATTGCCGGGTCCTTCCCGCCGAGTTCGAGAAACGCCGGGATGAACTGCGCCGCCGCCATCGCACCGACCCGACGTCCCGTCGGGACGCTTCCGGTGAAGCACACGAGATCGACGAGCTCGATCATCTGCGCGCCGACGGTTCCGTCGCCGATGGCGATGGAGAACACCGATTCGAGCTCCGGAACTCCGGCGAGCGAGTCGCGCAGGGCAACGGCGAATCGCGGGGTGACCTCGCTCGGCTTGAGCAGCAACGCGGTGCCGGCCATGACTGCCGGCAGCATGTCGATCGTCGACAGCACCAGTGGGAAATTCCAGGGACTGATGATTCCGGCGAGTGTGTAGGGGCGGAGGTTCTTGTCGATGTCGATGAAGCCCAGGGTGCTGGTGAAGCGTCGTGGTTCGTTGAGCAGCTTGGGTGCCAGCGATGACCACCGCTCGATCGTGCCGAGGAAGGCATCGAACTCCTGGACGCTCTCACGCCACCGTCCGGTATCGGCGGCGAGCGCAGTGATGATCTCGTCACGCCGTGCCGTGCAGGCGTCCTTCCAGCGACGCAGCACAGCGGCGCGGCCGTCCACTCCGAGGGCTTCCCACGCCGGCTGAGCGGAGCGGAGCCGCGTCGCCATCATCCGGAGCTCCCCCGGCGACGTGACCGTCACCGTGCCGTCGGACCGGCCGGTTCGGGGGTCGCGCAGGACGAGCTCGGTGTTCATGCGATGACCCCGGCTTCGGCCAGCCGCTCGATGACCGCATGGTGGGTCCGCATGAAGTGCGAACGGTCCGGAATGGCGGCCGGATCGATGTTTGATGCGGGGTGGCCGAGGTGCCGGGTCACGGCCCGCTCGTACTCACCGGCCCACAGCTCGAAGCGATTGCGGGCGAGCAGGTTCGGCATCCCGGGTCGTCGCCGCGCCCGGCGCAGTGCGTCGATGTCGATCTCAGCGTTGGCCACCATCGATTCGCCGAAACCCGCCTCGACGAGGACACGGCCGTTGAAGTCGACGATCTGGCTCTTGCCATCCGTTGACGCCGCGGGAATGTCCGTCCCGGTGATCGACGCGGAATTGGCGGACACGACGAACGCCAGGTTCTCGATGGCGCGGGCGAGCTTGGCGACATCCTTCGGTGTCTGGCGCGGAGACCCAACCTCCGACGTGGAATGCAGGAGCACTTCAGCTCCCCGCATCGTAAGCGCACGTGCGAGCTCGGGAAAGAGGATCTCCTCGCTTGCCACGCACGCCAGACGCCCGAGTGGCGTGTCGGCGACCGGGAAGAGGGCGTCGATGCCGTACGCACCCACGTACGCGTCCCACAGATCGTGGGGAGTCGGTGCGAAGAGAGAGTGCAGGCGCCGATAGCGGAGAACGACGTTTCCGTCCGGTGCCCAGATCAACGACGCCTGGAGGTACAGACCGGGGAACGCGGGATCCGTCTCGTACAGGTTGCCCGACAGATAGACGCCGTGACGCTGGGCGATGGCGCCGAGTCGCTCCTCTTCGGCTCCGTCGGGCGCGCACGCCGCCCGCTCGGCCCACACGCCGAGCGGTTCTCCCATCGGGAATCCCGTGAGGCAGTATTCGGGGAGCACGACCAGCTTGACGTCGGAACCGGCGAATCCCTTGGAGGCGCCGATCTGGCGATCGAGCCGGTCGATCGTCGACGCCATGATGGCCCGTGCCTCGTCGACCGACGCTGCCGCGTTCACCGCCGGGCAGGCAACTTGCATGCACAGGGCTCGATACGCGTCGACCGTCACATCGTCCACGCTATGCGCCAACGGACGCAGGTCGCAGGTTCGGCCATCGCCGGGTCGGCCCGGTAGATTCGTCGGCAATGAGCGACCTTCCCGAACCGCACGTGAAACCCGGTTGGACGGGTCGGTGCTTCGAAGACTTCGAACTCGGCGATGTGTACCGCCATCCCCTCGGACGGACGATCTGCGAAGCCGACAACATCTGGTTCACCAACCTCACGCTCAACACCAACCAGCTGCATTTCAACAACCATTATTCGGAAGGCGGCATCTTCGGCAAACCCCTCGTCAACTCCGCCTTCACGGTCGCGCTCGTCACCGGCATGAGCGTGAGCGATCTGACCCAGAACGCGCAGGCCAATCTGGCGTGGAACGACATCCGTCTCCCGAACCCGGTGTTCGTCGGCGACACGCTCTACGCCGAATCGCTCGTCACCGACAAACGGGAGTCGTCCTCGCGGCCGAACGCCGGCATCGTGAGCGTGAAGACTCGAGGGCTCAACCAGAATGGCATTGTCGTCTGCTCGTTCGACCGCACCTTTCTCGTGGCCAAGCGGGGCCACACGCCGGACCGGTTCCCGGTCACGGACCAACCGTGGTGACCGCTCCCGCAAACCGCCCTGTCATGCGCTCGACGCTGTATGCGCCGGGCGACCAGCCCGAGAAGTTGACGAAAGCGGTCCAGCGCCCGGCGGACGGGGTCATCTGCGACCTGGAGGACGCAGTTGCGCCTGCGAACAAGGACGCCGCCCGGGCCCTCGTCACGGAGTTCATCCGCGCCCAGCCGACGAGTGGTCCGGCGCTGCTCGTCCGCATCAACTGGGGTGACCTCGGCGTCGAAGACCTTCGAACGCTCATCCCCGGATGCGGGTCCAACATCGCCGCGGTATACGTCCCGAAAGTGTCGACCGTGGATGAACTCCTCCGTGTCAACGCCGAACTCGACGTGTTGGAGTCGGCGTCGGGGATCGAACACGGTGCGATAACGGTCGTGGCGCTGTTGGAAACCGCACGCGGCATCCTCGACGCCCGGCTCATCGCCGAGGCGCCGCGCGTTCGCCGTCTGGCGATCGGTGAAGCCGACCTCTCCGCCGACCTGGGCATCGAGCTCACGCCCGGCAATGAACGCGAGATGCTGACAGCGCGGGCTGCGGTGGTCCTGGCCTCTGCCGCCGCGGGGATTGAGCCCCCCGTTGGCCCGGTATCGACCGACTTCCGAGATCTCGCCGCGCTTCGCGTGTCGACCGAGCACCTCAGGCGGATGGGCTTTCGCGGGCGGTCGTGCATCCACCCTGCCCAGATCGACGTCGTCAACGAGGTTTTCACGCCGACCGGTGCCGAGGTGGAGCGGGCCGCACGGTTGGTGCGGCTCTACGACGACGCGGTGGCGGCCGGTCGAGGGGTGATCGCGGACGACGGCGGCAAGATGATCGACGAGGCCGTCGTTCGCACAGCGCGCCGAGTCGTTGACCAGCACCGCCACCTCCACGGAGGGGAACTGGCATGAGCGTCGTTGAGCTTCGGCGCGAGCACGAGTGGCTCACGATCCCCGCTCGGCGGGTCGCGGACGCTTGCTGCGGACATCTGCGAACGGCACATGCTGGCTGGTCGAGTCGATCGGGAGCGATGTCCGCGCTCCGAGTGATGCCGCGGTCGAGGTCTGCGAGCGCTCGTCCGGGGCATGGTCTCGGGCCGAGTCGTCCACTCCGGTGAACGCGGCCGTCAGCCGCAGCATCGTGCGCCTGTTCCCAACCGCCCGTTGACCCTTCCGGGCCGGTAGGGTCGGCCCATGACAGGCAACGAGATGGTCAGTACGCATACGGATCCGCTGGACCTGACGCCGGCGCTCATGTCGCCACTTCAGCCTCACGTGATCGTGCTGTTCGGCGGGGCAGGCGATCTTGCCCGTCGCAAACTGCTGCCGGGTCTCATGCATCTCTGGCAGGCGGGCTTGCTTCCCGAATGCCGCATTGTGGGGACCTCGCTCGAGGCATTCGACGATGACGGCTTCCGCGCGTTCGCCCGCGCCGCGTGCGACGAATTCAGCGCCCACGGCTTCACCGACACCGAGTGGGCGGCATTCGGCCGGCGGATCTCCTATGTCCCGCAGGACGCCGGCCCTGACGGGCTCGCCGCCGCGGTCGCCGCGGCCGAGGCCGAACTCGGCGGAGAGCCGCGACGACTCCACTACCTCAGCGTGCCCCCAAATGCCGCCCGAGCCGTGATCGCCACCCTCGACCAGGCCGGTCTGGTCGCCCGGTCCCGGATCATCATGGAGAAGCCCTTCGGCATGAATCTGGCCACGTCGAAGACGCTCAATGCGCTGCTGCACGCGACGTTCGACGAGGAGCAGATCTTCCGCATCGACCACTTCCTCGGCAAGGAAGCGGCCCAGAACATCCTCGCGTTCCGGTTCGCCAACGGGCTGTTCGAGCCCATCTGGAACCGCAACCACATCGATCACGTGCAGATCGACGTGCCCGAAACCCTCGCGTTGGAGAAGCGGGTCGGCTTCTACGAGTCGACCGGCGCGTACCGCGACATGGTGGTCACGCACCTGTTCCAGGTCCTCGC
>JANPDB010000198.1:0-7514 GCA_031431255.1 Acidimicrobiia bacterium
CGACACGGTCGCGATGTGGCTGGTGCGTTCGAGATCGTCGACCCAGACGGAGGGTCTGTTCGCGAAGCGGGTTTGGCCCCCTACTCATCAGCGTCGCTGATCGAACACGTCGCTGAGGTTGCCACCGGCGAACACCCTCTCGGCATGCGTGACGACAGCGAACTCTCCCTGGCCGGCGTGCAGAACAAGCTCCTCATGGTGGAGACGAAAGACGGGTGGGCGCGGCCGGTGCACGGCTATCCCTCGACCCATCTCCTCAAGACCGACCATGCCGTGCACCGCGGCCTGGTCGATGCCGAACATGCCGGGCTTGCGTTTGCGCGCCAACTCGGCCTGCCGGCCGCCGAGTCCGAAGCGGTCACCCTCGGAGATGTTCGATGCATCATCGTGAAACGTTTCGATCGGTCCCAACGCGATGGCGCAGTCGATCGTTTGCATCAAGAGGATCTCCTCCAGGCTCTGGGCCTTGACCCAACCACCCGGAGCGGCCGCATCAAGTACCAGCAAGTTGGCGCCGGCCCTCCTTCACTGTGGCATCTCGCCGACTGCCTGAAGCGATTCGGGAGCGAGGAGGACCTGATCGTTCTGCTTACGTTCGTGGTGTTCAACACTCTCATCGGCAACGGTGACGCGCATGCAAGAAATTTCTCGTTGATGATCCGCGATGATGGAAGCATTCGCCTCGCGCCGCTCTACGACACCGTTCCGACCTTGCTCTGGCCTTCGCTCAAGGACCGCAACGCGCTGTGGGTCGCCGACGAACAGACCCTTTCGCGCACCACGAGCCCCGCTCTCGTGAGCGAGGCGATTCGGTGGGGGATCCAGCGGCAAGTGGCCGAGGAAGTCGTTCGTACCGTCGTGAGTACCGCACGTCTCGGACTCGAATCGATCGAACACCTAGGGTTGCGACATCTCGTGCGTGTGAACATCGAGCGGATCGCCTCGACCCTCTGACCGCGCGGCCGGTGTCGGTTCGTGCTGTCCAACCCCGTCCAACCCCGTCTAACCCGCAGGAAGCTCGCATGCTGGCGCGCCCTTGGTGAATCCTGTTCGCAGCTGCGTGACCTGTTCGAAAGAGCAGCCCGGCGGCGGCCGGATCGCTGAAGTCAGCCGCAGCAATCGTGGCAACAAGGGCTCCGAGAGCATGTTGACCCCCGCCGCGATGCATATATGCAAGCGTCACGTATGCTGGACCGCTTCCCCGCCATGCCTTGGCGTTGCGTCGTTCCCGAAAGGCTTCCCGATGAGCACACGTACCCGACGGTTCTCCGTCGTCCTGTTCGTTTCTGTGGGTCTGCTCGCTTCAGCCTGTAGTTCCGACTCCGTGGATACCACCGCAGCGCCGGCTGCTACCGAAGCAAGCGCTCCCGGCACCGAGGCCGTGGCCGCGGAGACGGCGGCCGTAGGAGCGGAATCCGAAGCAGTGGCTGCGGAAACCGAGGCTGCCGCGGCGGGTGCAGAGCTCACGCTGATCAAGCCCGGCCGGGTAACGGTGTGCTCCGACATCCCGTATGCCCCGTTCGAGTACTACGAGAACGGCGCCGACGGCAAGGTTGTCGGCATCGACGTCGAACTCGTCGAAGCGATCACTGCCGACAACGGTCTGACCGCCGACTTCATCAAGACCCCGTTCGACGGGATCTTCGCGGCGCTTGCTGCCGGTCAGTGCGACATCATCGCGTCGTCGGTCTCCATCACCGACGAGCGCAAGAAGTCCAACGACTTCACCGACCCGTACTTCACGATCCAACAGACGATCCTGGTGCGTTCCGCCGACGCCGCGACCCTCACCGACACCCCGGCACTCAAAGGCAAGAGGGTCGGTGCCCAGGCCGCGACGACAGGCGCCGAGTTCGCCAATGCCGAGGGCGCGAAGAACGGCTTCGAGGTGACCGAATTCCAGGGTGCCGACGAGATGATTGCTGCGCTCAAGGCTGGTCAGGTCGATGCGGCCATCCAGGACTCGCCGGTCAACGGCTACGCAGCCACCCGATCCGAGGGTGAGCTGACCGTGTCGAAGGTGTTCGAGGGTGAGGGTGAGGCATACGGATTCGTCGTGCCGAAGTCGAACCCCGCGCTTCGCGATGCGATGAACGCATCGCTCACCGAACTCCGTGATTCGGGCAAGTACAAGGAGATCGGGGCCAAGTACCTCGGTGCTGCGGCCGACTGAGCGCGCGGATGGAGGCCGTCGTCGTGGCGGCATCGGGGAACTGCCCGGAGCGGGCCGGGGCTGACGGCGCTACCGTGGGCGGCGCATGAGCTCCGCCGAAGTTCTCGCCGCCGATGCCGGCCTCGGTGAGTTCTTCAAGACCGACATCGTCCGGGAGATGTTCCCGCGGATCGTCACCGAGGGGATGCGCAACACGCTCGTCTACACGAGCATCGCGTTCGTCGGAGGCCTCCTCATCGGTCTGGTGTTGGCGCTTGCTCGCATCAGCCGTCGTCGACCGCTTCGCTGGGCTGCGGCCGTGGTCGTTGACGTGGTGCGCGGCCTCCCGGCCCTGCTGACGATCATCCTGATCGGCTTCGGCCTTCCGATCGCCTACAAGAGCCTCACCGGCAACCTGTGGCGGTGGCCATTCGGCACGCTCGGATCCCGGTTCATCCCCGGCTGTCTGGCGCTGTCGATCGTGGCCGGCGCGTATCTGGCCGAGAGCATCCGGGCCGGTATCGAAGCGATCCCGAAGGGGCAGATGGAGGCGGCTCGTTCGCTCGGCATGTCGCACTCAGTGGCCATGCGCAAGGTGATCCTGCCGCAGGCATTTCGCATCATCATCCCGCCACTCACCAACGAGCTGACAGCTCTGCTGAAGGACACCTCGCTGATTGCCATCCTTGGGGTACAGGTCGGCGGTCGCGAGATCCTTACCTACGCCCGCACCTTGACGAATGCCCGTGCGAACACGACCCCGCTGATCGTCGCCGGGATCGCCTATCTCGTCATCACGATTCCGTTGTTGCGGCTCGTTGCCGTGCTCGAACAGCGGGCCAAGGGAGGCCGACGTTGATCACCATCAGGTCACTCACGAAGTCGTTCGGCGACAACCCCGTGCTACAAGGTATCGACCTCACGGTCGAGCAACGCGAAGTCGTGTGCATCATCGGACCGTCGGGTTCGGGGAAGTCGACTCTGCTTCGGTGCGTGAACCGTCTCGAGGAACCGACCAGCGGCTCGATTGTTGTCGACGGGGTGGAGGTGTGCGATCCGAAGTGCGATCTCGACATCGTGCGTACATCGATGGGGATGGTGTTCCAGCAGTTCAACCTCTTTCCCCACAAGACGGCACTCGGAAACGTGACCCTCGCGCCGCTGACGGTCCGTAAGCAGGAGCGGTCGGTGGCCGAGGCGAAGGGCCGCGAGCTGCTGGCGCGCGTGGGTCTGTCGAACAAGGCCGACGCCATGCCCAACGAGCTGTCCGGTGGCCAGCAGCAGCGGGTCGCGATCGCACGGGCGCTGGCGATGGAGCCCAAGGTCATGCTGTTCGACGAGGCGACCTCCGCGCTCGACCCCGAACTGGTTGGTGAGGTGCTCCAGGTGATGCGTGACCTCGCCGGCGAAGGGATGACGATGATGGTGGTCACCCATGAGATGGGCTTCGCCCGAGAGGTCGCCGACCGGGTCGTCTTCATGGACGGGGGCGTCATCGTGGAGGAAGGTGGTCCGGCCGATGTACTCGAACGCCCGACACACGAGCGCACGCAATCGTTCCTCGCCCGGACGCGACGGACTTGACCGTGAACGGGGCACGACCTCGGCGTGCCGCAACGAGCGGATCGCCAACTAACCTGCTCCCGATGTCTTTTTCCGGCTGCCACACACGTCCACAGCCATGGCGTTCGGCCGGTCTGAGCGTCGTGGTCGCGCTGCTGGTTGCCGGTTGTACAGGATCATCCGACTCGCCCGATTCGACCGCGCCGTCCTTATCGTCTGCGTCGGAGACGACCCTCGTGGTCACCGATCCGCAGTCGTCGACAACAATCGCTAATGCGCCTCTCCCCGGTGTTCCGGGCCCCGACTTCGGGGGGATCGGGTGCCTCACGAACGGATCGCTCAGCGGAGCCTTCGAGGAAAAGGCCGTTGACGTTCTTACCCAGGTCAACACCCGCAACGAGGGTGAGAACGCTCCCGACGCGTATTACTCCACCAAGATCGGCAAGAACAGCATCGGCTATTTCGTGTTCGGCAAGAAGGCCACCGTCGTGGTCAACGGAGACGGTTCGTGGTCCGGGGAGTCGGGTACCGACGCCGGCACCATCGATATCGCCGCCGATGGTACGAGTGCCACGGTCAAGGCGACGATGGAAGGGTCCGATGCGAACGGGCAGCGCGCGAAACCGCTCACGGTTGATCTCGTCACCAAGTGTGGTGTCCCGCTGCCCGCGACGACTGCGCCGGTGCCGGTCAACACCAAGCAGAACGTCACCGAAGTCATCGTCGAGCAGACCGACGCCCCGACGACCCCGAGCTGACCCTCTTACTCGTCTCCCGATTCGGGCCCGCCACGACCCTTCACCGGCGTGACGGCACGCACCGCTGCCCTGGTGCTCACGTACAGGCACACGATGCCGAAGCCCACACCGGCCAGCGCGAGCAGCTGTCCGACCCTGGCAACGGGTACGACAAGTCCGCTCGCGAGAAACGCCTGCCCCGAACGCATGCCGTACGGCCTTGCCGCTTTGTGGGCCTCGAGCCAGTTGTCGTCGGTGAGCATGGTCGCCCGCGTCCGGATACCGGCGAACCTGTTCCGGCCGAGCCTTCCGCTTGCTGCGCGTGACGTGACGATCAGTTGCACGATGCCACCGATGACGAGCGCTGCTGCGACAATCAACATGCGGGGCCGGCCACTGCTCTCTCGGCCGACGCGGGTGCGCCGACGCTCAGCATCACCGGGTGGTCATTTCTGGGTCCCGACCTTCAGGTCCTTGAATGCGGAGTTCGAATCGATGCCGGTGTCCTTCGGCAGGCCGAGTACTCGCTCGCCGACGATGTTGCGCATCACTTCGTCGGATCCGCCGGCGATTCGCATGCCCGGGGCGCCGAGGATGAAGTCGGCCCACGCGTAGGTGCCCCATTCACCTGAATCGGCGGTGACTTTCGCGCCCAGCACCATCGAAACGAACTCCGAGACCCGCATCATGTTCATCGTGAGTGCGAGCTTGCCGATCGACATCTCCGGTCCGGGGAGCTGCCCGGCCTTGATCTTCGACATCGCCCGCATGCCGGTGAAGCGGCTCACTTCGCTGTTGATGTGGATGTCGATGAGTTTCTGGCGGACTATCGGGTCGTCGAGCTTGCCCATTGCCGCGGTCATGGAGGCGAGGAAGTCGAGGCCCATGTTGCCCGAGCGTCCGCTGCCACCGCCGCCACCGATCGAGGCCCGCTCGTTCATGAGCGTGGTCAGGGCAACGGTCCATCCCTGGTTGACATCGCCGAGGCGGTGGTCGTCGGGCACCCGCACCTCGCTGAAGAACACCTCGTTGAACGATGCCCCTCCGGTCATCTGACGCAGCGGGCGGACCTCCACCCCGGGAGCGTGCATGTCCACGATGAACCCGGTCAGCCCCTTGTGCTTGGGCAGGTTTGGATCGGTACGGCAGATGACCTCACCGAGGTCGGAGAACTGGGCACCGGTGGTCCAGACCTTCTGGCCGGTGATCACCCACTCGTCACCGTCTCGGTCGGCCTTCGTCTGCAGACTCGCCAAGTCCGACCCCGCTCCAGGCTCCGAGAACAGCTGGCACCCGACGATGTCGCCGCGCCACATCTTGGCGAGGTACGCCTCCTTCGCCGACTCCGATGCATGGGCGAGGATGGTCGGAGCGACCATGCCGAGACCGATCTGGAACATGCCGAGATTGGGTGTGGAGAACCGCGATGCCTCGTCGTCGTACATCTTCTGATATGCGCCGGGAAGGCCGCGGCCGCCGAGTTGGGTCGGGCCGGTGATCCATCCGAAACCGGCGTCGAACATCGACGCCCGCCACGCCTTCGCGTTGGCAACATCGCGACGTTCGGCCTCGGCCGACTTCTCCTCGAACACCGACACCTTGTCGCTGCCCTCGCCCCACTTGCGGGTGGATTCCCTCTCCCGCGGCTTGCAGTGGGCGCCGAGGAACTCGCGCGCCTCGGTGCGGAAGGCTTCTTCGGTGGGAAGGTTGTTGGACATCGCTGGTCCTCCGGTGGTGTTCGACACGCCCAACCATGGGCTGGTTCAACTTACGGTGTCGGCTGTCAGAACGGCGAAACGAACATCGCGCCATCACGAACCGGAGGGCAGGGCCGGCGCGGCAGACTACGAGGATGGAACCGCTCAATCCAACGATGACCCTCGACGAAGTCAAGGCCTACGGCACCGCGCTCAGTCCTTGGGCCCACCTCGCCACGGTCGGTGCCGACGGCGAGCCCGATGTGGTGCCCGTGCACCCGTGCTGGGAGGGTGAGGTGCTCTGGACGGCGTGCGGCGGTGACTCGGTGAAGGTGCGCAACATCCGGTCGAACCCGAAGGTGGCCTATCACTGGCAGGTCTCGGCGAGTTGCGACGGCCTCCTTGTGTGGGGCGTGGCGAGCTATCACGACGATCTCGAGACGAAGCGCCGGCTGTGGACCGGTGTGTTCGACTACGACCTCAACGCGTTCACGCCGGGCGGGCCGGACGATTCTCCGGGCGCGGGATTCCTGGCCGTCCGTCCCACCCGGGCCACCTATCTGGCGATGTACGGGGCGAACGGCCGTCGT
Source organism: Acidimicrobiia bacterium (assembly GCA_031431255.1). GTDB lineage: Bacteria > Actinomycetota > Acidimicrobiia > Acidimicrobiales > JANYDT01 > JANLQX01. The sequence goes on from JANPDB010000198.1 coordinate 6,740, forward strand.
ACGTGGCGCCCGTCCTGACATGACGAAGGGTCAAGCCAACTTCCTGCGCGCGTTCGCGCTCTGGACGGTGTTCGTGTGGGGGACCCGTATCAAGAACGTGTTCGACGGCGACCGGGGATGGGGGTTCATCGCCGTACACGTGGTGCTTGCCCTCGTATCTGTGGCGTTTGCGCTCGGCACGTGGCGGGTCGTCACCCAGAACCGCGGGCGCAACGCCCCGAAGCTCGCCGACGGGTCGTCGTCGGACGAAGCCGCCTGAGCTCAGTCTGTCGGCGTTGGTGCCGTTTCATGCTTTGCGTCGGCGTGGTCTTCGCCGTTTGACCCGACGTTCGATGGGAAGCAGGTCCGGCCGGCGGTGGGCGAGGATGTCCGCCCCGATGACTTTGATGATGCCGGCCAGGGGGATCGCTAACAGCGCGCCGAGTAGACCGAAGAGCTCCACGCCGATAAGCACGCTTATCAAAATGACGAGCGGCTCCATGGCCACGGTGCGCGCCATGATCGTCGGCTGGAGTACCTGGTTCTCGATCTGCTGATAGATCGCATAGAAGATGGTTGTGGCGATGCCGGCGGTCGTGGAGTGGAGGAACGCCACGGCGATCGTCGGAATCGCCCCAAGGGTGGCGCCGACGAGCGGGATGAGGTCGGCGAACGCGACCCACAGCGCGAGCACGCCGGCGAACGGCACCTGCACGCTGAGGAGGAAGATCCACGTGGTCAGCCCGGCGATCGCGCTGATGGCGAGGTTGCCGTTCACGTAGCCATTGACGGCCCG
>JANPDB010000199.1:0-3724 GCA_031431255.1 Acidimicrobiia bacterium
GCGGCTCGTCCCTTTGCGGCCCGTCCCGCGGCCTTGCTCGCCGGGTTGCTTCCCGAAGGACAGGTGGCGAGCGAGTTCATCGCCGATGCCATGGCGATGCTGCACCCGCACGGCTGGCCGGCCAAACCGCTGTGGGTCTGCGCGGTGCGTCGCTCCGACGGTGTGCTCGAGGTCTTCGGGCGCGACAAACGCCCGCGACTGGCCGACGCTGTCGCCGCCTCCTGTGCGATACCGGGTTTCTTCCGGCCGATGGAGATCGACGGTGAGCAGTACATCGACGGTGGCGTCCACTCACCCACGAACGCCGACCTCCTCGCCGATGGTTCGTTGGCTCTCGACCTGGTGATCGTAAGTTCGCCGATGTCGTACACGGGCAGCCGTATGCGGATGGCCCAACCCTCACGACGGTGGTCTCGTCTGCTGCTCGACGCGGAGGCGCTCCGGCTGCGGCGGCGCCGCATCCCGGTGATCGCGTTCCAGCCGACGGCCGAGGACGTCGCCGTGATGGGCCTCAACGCGATGGACCCCGACCGGCGGGCCCAGATCGCTGAGCAGATTCACTCGTCGACGCTGCTTCGTCTCGAACGCGCTGACGTACGCGAACGACTGGCCGTCCTCCGGTGCTGAATCTCGCGTTGTCGGGTGTCGTAAGCGTACGTACGACCTGCGTGCTCCCAGTGCGAGGAGGGAGTAACGGCGAAGTCAGACGCGGGCCTCGTACACGATGTTGAAGGGGGACTCGTGGGCGCGTCGGAAGCTTGCATATCCGGCCGCCTCGAACACCTCACGCATGGCGCGCTCGCCGGATTGTGCGCCCAAAGCCCGAGCGCCGGGTTGGGAGAGAGAACTCGGCGTGCAGAGGAAGGTCGACGCGGAATAGAAGAGGGCAGCCGCAGGATTGGCGGTGAGGTTGGCTCCACGTTCGTCGAGGGCAAACGGTTCCACAAGAAGGACCGAGCCTCCGGGCGCGAGCTGCGAACGAGCGTGACGGGCGATCGCAACCGGGTCGCCCATGTCGTGCAGGCAGTCGAAGAAGCAGATCAAATCGAACGATCCGGCGAATGACGTCGACCCGGCGACGTCGACGGTGATTCGATCACTCAGACCGAGAGCCTTGGCGTTGTCCCGAGCGGCGAGAACGGAGGGTTCATGGAAGTCGAACCCGTGCACTCTGGCAGTCGGGAATGCCTCGGCGAGAACGGTGCACGAATGCCCAAACCCGCACCCGACATCGGCGACGCTGCCCCCCGCAGACAGCTTCTCCGACACGCCTGTCATAGCCGGGATCCAATCGGCCACCAGATTCGTTCGGTAGCCCGGGCGGAAGAAGCGGGCGGTTCCGACGTAGAGGCTTTCATGGTGATCGCCCCACGCGACCTTCCCATCACCTTGGAACGCGGCGACCATCTTCGGAAGATCGACGAACATGGATTCGAGCACCCCAACGCCGCCGGCGAGGAATGCTGGCGAGTCCTCGTCGGCGAGGACAAGTGCGGCCTCCGCCGACAGGTTGTAGGTATCGGCAGACGCGTCGAATGTCACGAGTCCGGCTGCGGCCTGGGAGTCGAGCCACTCGCGAACGAGTCGGGGGTTGCAGTTCGACTTCTCCGCGAGACGGTCGGCAGACATCGGTCCGCTGCCGTTCATGGCCCGGTAGAGGCCAAGCCTGTCGCCGAGAGCGACGGCTGCGGAGACTGCTGCTCCGGTCATAAGGCCAACGAGATGGCCTACGAGTCCTTCGACTTTCGTGAAGTCGACCTCCGTGGAAGTAACGGTCGGCATGGTGTTCCCATCCTTTCGTCGGCCGCGTGTCTCGCGGCCTGCCCAGTGACGGGATCGGCGAGAAGGGCCTCCACGACACGGACGCCGTGATTGGTATACACCTTCCGAATCTTGGCCGCTAGGAGTTTCTGCGCAGCCGGACGGGCCACCTCGCTGCGGCAGGGTGCGCGGCAACGTGCTGGATAGGCCAGCGGCCGGGTCGGAGGTCTACCATGCGAGCACGGCCGCACAAGCTTGCGAAATTGAGGTGGACTAGATGGCTGCAGCGCAGGTGTCCAATGGTTCCGTCACTACCGAGCGGATCAGAAACGTTGTGCTTGTCGGGCAGTCGGGGTCGGGGAAGACCTCGGTCGCCGAAGCCCTGCTGAACCGGGCCCGGGTGACCTCCCGGCTGGGCCGCGTCGACGACGGTACGTCGATGTGTGACTTCGAGCCCGAGGAACAGAAGCGCAAGATGTCGCTGTCGCTGGCCTTGGCGCCGTTCGACTGGAAGGCCGACGACGGGAACCTGTATCGCATCAACCTGATCGACGCGCCCGGTTATCCGGACTTCGTCGGCGATGTAGAGGCCGGGCTTCGCGTCGCTGATCTCGCGGTGATCGTCGTGAGCGCGGTCGAAGGCATTGAAGTGCAGACGGAGTCCATGTGGCGACGCTGCGCGGAGCTCGGCATGCCGCGACTGGTGTTCGTCAACAAAGAGGACAAGGAGCGCGCCGACTTCCACCGAGTGCTCGACGATCTTCGTCATGCGTTCGGTTCGGGCATAGCGCCCTTGGAGCTTCCGTTGGGCGAGCAGTCGCGTCTGCACGGTGTCGCCGACGTGTTGCACGAGGAGGCTCACGAATACGACCGCGACGGCACCGGCCACGTCGAGCCGCTGCCCACGGACATCGTTGATGAAGAGCACGCGCTCCACGATCAGTTGGTGGAGGAGATCGTCTCCGGCGACGACGAGCAACTCGAGCGCTACCTCAGCGGCGACACTCCGTCGGTTGATCAACTCGAACGCACGCTTGCCGCCGAGGTACGCGACAACGTCGAGTTTCCCGTGCTGCTCGGATCGGCGCTGACCGGTGTCGGCATCGACCGGCTCGCCGACTTCATCTGTCTGCTCGGGCCTTCGCCGATCGACCGGGGCGGGGTCGTCGTCACGGCGGGTCCTTCGGAGATCGCGATTGAAGCGAACCCGAAGGGCGATCCGCTCGCCCTCGTGTTCAAGACCATCTCCGATCCCTACGTCGGACAGCTGTCGGTGTTCAAAGTTCTCTCTGGCACCATCCGCCAGGACGATCATCTGGTGAACTCGTCGACCGGAACCGATGAGCGACTCCACGGGCTGTTCCAGCTGCGGGGGAAGGAGCAGACGCCAGTCGCTCAGGTAGTCGCCGGCGACATCGCCGCGGTCGCCAAGCTGACGAACACGGCCACCGGGCACACGCTCGCTCCGAAAGGTATGCCGGTCACGTGCGCGCCGCTCCTCACGCCGCCGGCGGTGATGTCGGTGGCCGTCAAGGCCCGGACCCAGACCGACGACGACAAGCTGGGCGTCGCGATCCAACGTCTGCAGGCCGAGGACCCGACACTCTCGTTGACCCGCAACGCCGAGACGCATCAGCAGTTGCTGTCGGGTACCGGCGAGACACACCTCACCGTCACCCTCGAACGACTGTCGCGCAAGTTCGGCCTCAACGTCGACACCGAGGACGTGAAGGTTCCCTACCGCGAGACCATCAACGGCAAAGCCGAGGCGGAAGGGAAGATCAAGAAGCAATCCGGTGGTCACGGCCAATACGCAGTCGCGAATCTCCGGGTGGCGCCGCTGCCCCGTGGTGAGCATTTCGTCTTCGTCGACAAGATCGTCGGCGGCGCCATTCCCCGCAACTACGTCGCTGCGGTGCACAAGGGCATCGAGGAGGCCATGGTGAACGGTGGAGTCCACGGA
>JANPDB010000200.1:0-3745 GCA_031431255.1 Acidimicrobiia bacterium
GAGGGGCTCGGCCTCACGATCGCCGAGGCCATGTCGGCCGGCTGCCCGATCATCTGCACCGGCTACGGCGGAAACATGTCCTTCTGCACAGAGGAGTCGGTCTTCGTCGTGCCCCACACGATGATCGACATCCCGCCGGACACACCCGTGTACGCCGGGTGCGGCCAGTGGGCCGAGCCATCCGTCGAGGGTGCCGCCGCGCTCCTTCGCATGGTCGCCGAACAGCCCGCAGCAGCAACGTCGAGAGCGCTCGTCGCATCGAAACGACTCACCGAACTCCACCGAAGCCGTTCGAAGGCCGTCGCAGAGTTCCTCGTCGATCGCGCCACGCTCGGCGCACCACCGTCGCAACCGGAGGACAACCCCATGACCGCCAACTTCGACGTCAACGAGTCGCCAGCGTCCGACGATCCCGGGCCGGGGAAGCATCCCGGCCTCGGTCCCGTGGTTCTCCCCGGAGCTGAACTGGTCGACGGAGCCGTCGGTTCGGGCGTGCTGCGCCCGTTGACGGACCGCGTGCGTTCAGCCGTCGAGCCGATGATTGCGGCCCAAGCGGCATTCGAACAGGCGCGTATCGTCGCGCTGGTCGACGCCGTGCAGCAGACCCGTCAGGCGGTCCTCGACATCGAGGCGAACGCCCGGGCCGAGCGGCAAACCCTGACCGACGCAATCGGAGGCGTCGAGGCGCACACGTCGAACCTGCAGTCGAACCACGACAGCCTGTACGCGTCCGTCACGGAACTCAGCACGCAAGTGCGCACGCTGTCCGACTCCCATCTCGACCTTCACGCGGCCATCGCCCGCATCGACGGCCGACTCGATGCGTTGACAGCGGACCTCCGCTCACTACTGGATCGGTTGCCGCTGCGAGCGTGACGCGCGTCAGTCCGTGGCCGGAACGATGACGTCGCGGAAGCGGCCGGCCCCGGCCGAATCGAGGCGGGCGCGAACTCGTGTCCCGGCATCTTCATGGCTCTCGACGAGCACCTCACCCTCCCGATGCACCGCGGCCAGCAGGTCGCCCCGTCCGTAGGGAATGAACAGCTCGATCACGTTGGTCAGGGCACGAACCCGATCCGAGATCGCCTCGAGGAGTTCCGCCACGCCATCCCCGCTGTAGGCCGAGATGGCCACGCTTCCCGGGTAGCGATCCAGGAGTTGCTGAACCCGTTCGGGCCACGCGACATCGGTCTTGTTGAAGACGATGAGCTGAGGCACGCGAGCCGCCTCGATCGACCCGAGAACGTCGTCGACGGCGTCGATGTTGCCCTCGGGCGACACGGCACTGGCATCGACTACGTGCACCAACAGGTCGGCCTCGGCGACTTCGTCGAGCGTGCTCTTGAACGCCTCCACGAGCTGATGCGGAAGGTTTCGGACGAATCCGACCGTGTCGGAGAGCAGCACCACCTCACCCCCCGGGAGCGACAGCCGGCGGGTTGTCGGATCAAGGGTGGAGAACAACCGGTTCTCCACCAGCACGCCGGCCTCGGTGAGACGGTTGAGGAGCGTCGACTTCCCGGCGTTGGTGTACCCGACCAGGGCAACGGAAGCCTGACGGTTGCGACGCCGGCCCTTGCGTTGGTTGAGGCGCACCCGTTGAAGGTCCTTGAGCTGACCTTCGAGCTTGTGCATCCGATCGAGCAGCCGACGACGGTCGACCTCGAGCTTGGTTTCGCCGGGTCCACGCGTGCCGATGCCGGCGCCCTGCTGCGACAACGCCGTGCCCTTGCCTCGCAGGCGGGGCAGAAGGTAGCGGAGCTGCGCCAGCTCCACCTGCGCCTTGCCTTCGGCCGACCGGGCGTTCTGGGCGAAGATGTCGAGGATCACCGCGGTCCGGTCGATCGCCGTCCGGCCGAGCAGCTTCTCCAGGTTCCGGCTCTGTTTCGGCGCGAGTTCCGTGTCGAACACCACCGTGTCGGCGTCGACGGTCAGCGAGATCTCCCGAAGCTCCTCGGCTTTGCCCTTACCCACGTACCAGACGGGGTCCGGTGCGTCTCGTCGTTGCAGCACCCGCGCCATGGCGTCGGCCCCCGCCGTGTCGACCAGCAACGCCAGCTCGTCGAGTCCCTCCTCGGCATCGTCGACGGTGTTCGGAGCGATGACCACGCCCACGAGGACGATCTTCTCCCGAACGGAGCGATCGATGAGCTGCTTCACGGGAGTTTCGGCCATGGCGGCTTACTCCCGCTCGCCCGGTCGGGACGGTAGCCACGCGAACTCGGCGACACACACGAACTGCGACGGACCGATCAGCGTGGCCTCGCCATCCGTGAGCACCACTGTGGCCTCGCCCCCGGGTTGGACCACCTTCGTGTGCGTTCCCGCCATCCCCCAGCGATGCGCCGCCGCGGCAGTTGCGACCGCGCCGGTGCCACACGCCTGGGTGATGCCGACGCCCCGCTCCCATACGGCCATACTCAGCGAGCTGCCATCCGCCGAGCGTTCGACGACCTCGACGTTGATCCCCCGGAGCTCCGTCGTGAGGTACCACTCCTCGATCTCCGGACCGAAGCGGGCAAGGTCGATCGTTCTTATGTCGGCCTCGACCACGAGATGCGGGTTTCCGACGCTCACCGAAACAGCACGCCGACCACCGAGGCGAGACCGAACCGATGCCGGAATGGGCACCGCGTCGAGTTCGACCCCACCCATCGAAACCTCGACCTGCACGAGACCTCGATCGTCGGGCGCGTTCGCCACCACGGTCCGGAGCCCGCCATCCGTACGTACACGAATGATCCCGGGGGAGACCAAGCCTGCATCGAGCGCGGCGTGGACGAAGCAGCGAATGCCGTTTCCGCTCATCTCGGCGAGCGAGCCGTCGGCATTCCGCAATCGCATCACCAGGTCCGCGTCGCCATCGCGCGCCGGGGAGCAGACCATCAGCCCGTCGGCTCCGATACCGCGGTTGCGGTCACAAGCGGCACGGGCCAGCGCGGTGTGCGACGCGTCGTCGGGCGCGGTCTCCCCTTCGGCGACGATCGACACGAGGAAGTCGTTGCCGAGACCGTGGTACTTGGCCAGGCGGACGGTGGGCACAGCGGGCATGTTGCCTCCAGTATCCCCCGCCCCAGCCGCTCCGATCGCTCGATATTCGTTTCGCGCCCCTCGGATCGGCTTATCGCGTGCCGAGGACGTCCGCGAGCCGATCCCATTCCGCAACGGGAGCGGTGCGCGCCAGCGACGGGTCGCGCAGCACCTGAACGCACACGTGGTCGGCCCCGGCATCGGCGTGCTCGCTCACGCGTGCCCCGACCTGCTCGTCGGTTCCCCAGGCCACGATCGCGTCGACCAGCCGATCGGATCCCCCATCGGCTCGGTCGTCCTCCGTGAAGCCGAGGCGCAGCAGATTGTTCCAGTAGTTGGGTAGGCCCATGTAGATCTTCATCCCGGCCCGAGCTATCCGGCGAGCCTCGACCGGATCGGTCGACAGGACAACCATCTGCTCGGGCGCCAAGAGCGCGTCGGCACCGAGCGTCGTCCTCGCTGCCGCGGTGTGCTCGGGAGTGGTGAAGTACGGGTGTGCGCCGTTGGCCTTCGTGGCCGAGAGCTCCAACATCTTCGGTCCGAGAGCCGCCAGAAGTCGACCCGGATCGTGTTCGGGACCCTGCGCCATGAACAGCGACGCATCCATGCGGTCGAGGTAGTCGACCATGTGACTGAAGGGCTTGGAGTAGTCGTGCTTGCGCACGCCGGCGACCAGGTGGCCGTGGCTGACGCCGAGGCCGAGCAGGAATCGGTC
>JANPDB010000201.1:0-3281 GCA_031431255.1 Acidimicrobiia bacterium
CGACGCGTACGGACGCACTCCGGCGCATATCGCGGCGCACTTCAAGCGTCGCCAGACGCTGGCCCTGCTCCTGAAGAGTGGGGCCGACCCCAACCGTCTCGAACGTGACCGCTACGACATCATCACGATCGCTGCGGTCGCCAATGATCCCGAGACGATCCGCGTGGCGCTGCGCTACGGCGGTCGTGCCACCAACGTCACGAGCCGATACGACGGCACCGCGCTCATCGCGGCGTCACACCTCGGCAACATCGAGGCGGTTCGAGTGCTGGTCACGGCCGGGGCTCCCCTCGACCACGTCAACAACCTTCAGTGGACCGCACTGCTCGAAGCGATCATCCTCGGTGACGGCGGACCGAGGCACACCGCGGTGGTATCGACGCTCGTGAAGGCCGGTGCGGACATCGGCATCGCCGACGGCAACGGCGTCACGCCACTCGCCCACGCTCGCTCACGCGGCTACAAGGCGATCATCGCGATCCTCGAGGCTGCCGGCGCGACCACGTAGACCGGGCATGAAGCAGATGCCGGAGCTCGGGTCAGAGCAGCAGGCGCCGCGACCGCGAATTCATCAGCCCAGGCAGCCACACGGTGCGACGATGAAGACCATGCCCAACCCGGACTTCCTCTCCTGGCCCGACGAGCATCTCAAAGCGTCGGTCGCCACCAACTACGACACCTTGACTGACCGATTCAGCGCGGAAGCCGTTGTCCCCGCCGTGAACGTGCTGGCCGAGTTGGCCGGCGATGGACCAGCAGTGGAGTTCGCCGTAGGAACCGGACGGATCGCGCTCCCCCTCGCCGCGACCGGGACGCGCGTATACGGGATCGACTTCTCGGAGCCGATGCTCGCTCAGCTACGGAAGAAGAAAGGTGCCGAGCAGGTTCTCGTGACTCTCGGCGACATGACGGAGACCCAGGTCTGTTCCGATGCGACCGTCGTCTACCTCGTCTTCAACACCATCGGAAATCTCCGCACCCAGCAACAGCAGGTCGCGTGCTTTCGGAATGCCGCCGCTCATCTCGCTCCCGGCGGCTGCTTCGTGATCGAGAACATCGTGCCGAACCTTCACGGACTGGCCCCAGGGGAATCGATCCGCGCGTTCGATGTGTCTCCGCACCATCTCGGCTTCGATGAATTCGTCGATCGCGTGAACCAGATCCTCCTCTCACACCACTACTTCATCGACGGCGATCGGGTGCAAACCGTGTCAGGGGCGTTTCGCTACGTGTGGCCTTCGGAGCTCGATCTCATGGCGGAGCTCGCCGGGTTGAGGTTCGAGTCACGCTGGGCCGACTGGCACCGCAATGCATTCGTCGACGACTCGTCCACGCACGTTTCCGTGTGGCGCAAGCCCTAAGCGCGCTTCGACCGAATGGATGTCAGCGCCGAGTCGACCTGACGCCACGGCCGCCGAGCGTCGTCTACGTGCCCGTTCATGAGCTCGGTGCGGTTTCCAAACGGACCGTCGATGCAAACCCAGTGGTTCCCCTCGAGCGGATCGTCGTCGCGAACGCCGATCCTGGCCGTCGTCAGGCTCCTGATGACGAAGATGCAGCAGAATGATCGAATGCCTGTCCCTGTCATCGGCGTCCACCACCTCAGCCTCAAGGTCGACGACCTAGCCGCCGCACGGCAGTTCTACGGTGACGTGCTTGGTCTCATCGAGATCGAGCGACCCGACTTCACCGTCGAAGGGGCATGGTTCCCGCTCGGCACGAGCCAGCTGCACCTGGGCGTCGAAGACGGCCATCTTGCGCCGGTGCGCCAACACTTCGCGGTACTGGTCGCCGACCTCGACTCCGCAGTCGCGACCATCGAGGCCCACGGTGTGTCGGTGCGCAGCGCCGGCTGACCCTTCCGGGCGCCGGCTACCAGGCCTTCGTGCGGGACCCATCGGGGAACCTCATCGAGCTCAACCAGCCCGAGTAGCCCGACCGGAGCTCTGCTGATGAGCTGGACCACCCACGTCTCGTCTCCTCGCGTAACCCCGCCAATTCCTCGCGAGGAGTCGTTGCCGTGGGCATGACCTCTCGCAATCGCACCACCCGGTGCGTGATTGGCGTGCGGCCGACTCGCTGGACACACCCTCCGAGGAGTGCTTCGATGCAACCTGCACGTGTCGCGCTTCAACGTGATCGATCGGGTCCGCACTCTCCGCGTTCCACGGGCGAAAGGAAGCAATGACCTCCTCTCCATTGGTGAAGGTGGCGGTTGTCCAACGCCCACCCGTTCTGCTCGACCGCGATGCGACCATCAGGGCCGCGGTCGGCCACCTGCACGAGGCCGCTGACGCGGGCGCCGCGCTGATCGTGTTCCCCGAGACCTACGTGCCCGGGTACCCGGTGTGGATCTGGTCGCTTCGGCCCGGCGACGACTATGCCCTTACCGGTGAGATCCATCGGGTCCTGCTGGAGAACAGCGTCGATCTCGCCGGCGACGACTTGCAGCCGCTGCGCGATGCCGCGGCCGAGCGAGGTGTCGTGGTCATGGTCGGCATTCACGAGCGTGATGCCCACTTCAGCCGCGCCACGCTCTACAACACCCTCGTCACGATCGGCACGGACGGAAGCATCCTCAACCGCCACCGAAAACTGGTGCCGACGAATCCGGAGCGGATGGTCTGGGGTCAAGGAGACGCCAGCGGGCTTCGTGTCGTGGAAACTCCTTTCGGTCGGCTCGGGGGGCTGATTTGCTGGGAGAACTACATGCCCCTCGCTCGATTCGCGCTGTACGCCGACGGAGTCGAGGTCTACGTGGCCTCCACATGGGACTCCGGAGACACCTGGATCGCGAGCATGCAGCACATCGCGAAGGAAGGTCGGTGTTGGGTGATCGGCTCGGGATGCTCGCTGCGAACCGCCGACGTCCCGAGGGACTTCCCCGGACGGGAAGTGGTGTTCAACGACGAGGTCGAATGGCTCAACCCCGGGGACTCCGTCGTCGTTGCTCCTGGCGGGGACATCGTCGCCGGCCCACTCCACGAAGACCACGGCATCCTCTACGCCGACATCGACGTAGGCCGAGCGGCAGCAGACCACCGCGTGCTCGATGCCGCGGGCCACTACAACCGCACAGACATCTTCCACCTGACCGTCGACCGCGCCGCCCGCTCCCCTGTCGAATACCGCTAGATCCAACCCGGTCGGCTCGTCGTGCGGTGGGCGTAGAGTCCGTGGTGGTCATGGGTGCCTCGGAACATCACGCGTGCTGTTCGCCGGGCCGCCGGACCGCGGAACCTGCCTCGTCTCCAGACGCGCACGTTTCCAACGCCTCCGAC
>JANPDB010000202.1:0-2002 GCA_031431255.1 Acidimicrobiia bacterium
GATCACGTCACGGATCGTGGTCGTGTTGGTGAGCAGCATGGCGAGTCGATCGATGCCGATGCCGAGGCCGCCGGTTGGTGCGAGTCCGTATTCGAGTGCCCGGACATAGTCGTGGTCCATGACCATCGCCTCGTCGTCGTAGTCGGACTGCCGGACCTGATCTTCGAAGCGGGACCTCTGCTCGGCCGCGTCGATGAGCTCGGAGTAGCCGTTGCAGAGCTCGCGTCCGGCGACGATGCCCTCGAATCGCTCCGTCATGTTCGGCAGGGTTCGGTGATCACGGGCCAGGGGCGAGACTTCCTTGGGGTAGTCGCACACGAAGACCGGATCCCACAGCGTGTGCTCAACGGTCTTCTCGTAGAGCTCGAGGAGCAACTTGCCGGGACCGTAACCAGGCTTGACCTCGACGCCGTGCTCCACGCAAAGCGAACGCAATTGATCGACCGGCGTCTCGATGGAGACCTCGACCCCGACCGCCGCGCTGGTAAGCGCGCTGAGGGTCTTGCGAGGCCAGGGCGGAGTGAGATCGAGCTCCCGGTCGCCGTACGCGATCTTCGTGGTGCCGTTCAGCTGCTGACACAGATAGGCAACGACGTTCTCGGTGAGCTGCATCTGGTCCTCGTAGTCCCAGTAGGCGGCATAGATCTCGAGCATCGTGAACTCAGGGTTGTGCCGCGGGGACAGGCCCTCGTTGCGGAACACGCGGCCGATTTCGAAGACCCGTTCGAGCCCTCCGACAACGAGGCGCTTGAGGTAGAGCTCGGGAGCGATGCGGAGGAACAGCGGCAGATCGAGCGCGTTGTGGTGGGTCGTGAACGGCTTGGCGAGGGCGCCACCCGGAATCGGCTGGAGCAGCGGCGTTTCCACCTCGAGGAATCCGTGCTCGTCTTCGAGCCAGCGCCGCATGAGCGAGATCATGCGGGATCGGTTGACCAACGTCGTCCGCGACTCCTCATTCACCACGAGGTCGACGTAGCGCTGCCGATAGCGGGTGTCGGTATCGGTGAGGCCGTGCCACTTGTCCGGGAACTGTCGCTTCGCCTCGGCGAGGAGCGTCCACGAGGTGACCTTGATCGACAGCTCACCCTTCTTCGTTCGCATGACGAGGCCGGTGACGCCGATCCAGTCGCCCAGGCTGAGTGAGGTGAAGGAGTCGAAGTCGGGCGTGACGTCGGCAGGGGCGAAGAGCTGCAGGCGACCGGTCGAATCCTGGAGCTGGCCGAAGGCAAGCTTGCCCTGCCCACGACGGAGCATCAGCCGCCCGGCGACAGTCACTTCGCTCGTGGTCTCGGTGGCGTCGGCGACGACGCCCTCGGCGCCGAACTCGGCGACAACCGCGGCCGTCGAATGTGTCGGAGCAAAGCGGTAAGGAACGTCGGCGGTCGTCATAGCGGTCGACAAGTCTCCCACCCGACCGGGTGGGGAACCGTCAACGTTTCGCACTCTCTCTCCACCACGACGCCCGGTCGGGGGATGTCTAACCTGGCCACGTGCTCCTGGTCATCGACGTCGGAAACACCCAGACCGTGTTCGGCGCGTACCCGAGCGACGAACTCGGCATCACCAACGGGTCGGACCTGGCCGATCACTGGCGGATCGCGACCAACGCCGAACGCACCCCTGATGAGCTGGCCATGTTGCTTCGACAGTTCTTCTCTTCCCGGGCGGAGGACTTCTCGGGCGAGCACATCCACGGCGTGGCGATCTGTTCGGGCGTGCCCCGAGCGACCGCGCACCTTCGGCGAATGTGCGAGCGCTACCTCGATCTCACCGCCATGGTGCTCGAACCCGGCGTGAAGACGGGTATGCCGGTCCTCTACGACAACCCGAAAGAGGTCGGCGCCGACCGCATCGCGAACGCCGTCGGCGCGCTCGATCGCTCCGGTTCCCCGGCGATCGTGGTCGACTTCGGCACCGCAACGACCTTCGACGTGATCTCGGCCAAGGGGCAGTACCTCGGCGGAGCGATCGTCCCCGGGGTCGAGATCTCGCTCGAAGCACT
>JANPDB010000203.1:0-2688 GCA_031431255.1 Acidimicrobiia bacterium
ACATCCGCTCCCAGAGGCCGTCACCGCTGCCCCAGTGGCCGGCGATCTGGGGAGTGAGCGACGAGGTCGCCCAGGTGTCCATGACGTCGGGGTCGCCGATGAAGCCTCCCGGCTGGCCCCGTTGCGCTTCCGCGTAACCGACGGGGACGTCCGACTGCGGATCGATCGGCAACGTGTCGATGTCGGGCACCACCATTGTGTCGAAGTCGATTTCACCCTGGGCATCCACGGCGTACCAAACGGGGAACGGCACGCCGAAGAACCGCTGACGGGAGATGCACCAGTCGCCGTTGAGACCCTTCACCCAGTCGTCGTAGCGTGACTTCATGAAGCTCGGATGCCAGGTGATTTCGGTGGCCCGCTGCAGAAGCGCGTCGCGGTCGGCAACCGTTCGCAAGAACCACTGGCGGCTCGTGACGATCTCCAGGGGCCTGTCGCCCTTCTCGAAGAACTTCACGGGGTGCGTGATCGCCCGAGCCTCGCCGATCATCTCGCCGCTCTCCTGGAGTTGCGACACGACGATCTTCTGGGCCTGCTTGGACGACTTGCCGACGATGGCACCGTACGGGCCGTCTGCGGCCACCCCGTCCGGTGGCGCGGCGAGGATGCAGCCGTCGCGGCCGATGATCGCACGTGTGGGGAGCTGGAGCTCTCGCCACCAGATGACGTCGGTGAGGTCGCCGAAGGTGCAGATCATGGCGACACCGGAGCCCTTCTCGGGGTCGGCGAGCTCGTGGGCCAACAACGGCACCTCGACGTCGTAGAGCGGCGTTCGGACCGTCGAGCCGAACAGCGGCTTGAATCGCGCGTCGTCGGGATGGGCGACCAGCGCGACGCATGCGGCGAGCAGCTCCGGACGGGTGGTCTCGATCACCACATCGCCTTGGCCGTCGGTGCGATGGAACGCGACCGCGTGATAGGCGCCGGGGACCTCCTTGTCGACGAGCTCGGCCTGGGCCACGGCGGAGCGGAAGTCGACGTCCCAGAGCGTCGGAGCTTCGTGGGGATAGGCGACACCGGCGCTCAGGTTCTGGAGGAACGCACGCTGACTGATGCGCTGGGCGTCAGGACCGATGGTCGTGTAGATCAGCGACCAATCGACCGACAGCCCGAGGCGACGCCACAGAGCCTCGAAGACCTTCTCGTCTTCGGTCGTCAGCGTGTGGCAGAGCTCGACGAAGTTCTTGCGGCTGATCGGCGTTCGATCGCGGAGATCTTTCGGGACGTTTCCGGCATACGCAGGCGTGAATTCGGGGTCAAACGGGACGGAGGGATCGCACGTGACCCCGTAGTAGTTCTGCACGCGCCGCTCGGTCGGCAGGCCGTTGTCGTCCCACCCCATAGGGTAGAACACGTCTTTCCCCTGCATCCGCTGGAAGCGGGCGATCGTGTCGGTGTGCGTGTAGCTGAACACATGGCCCACGTGCAACGAGCCGCTGACGGTCGGGGGAGGGGTGTCGATGGCGTACACATCTGCCCGGGAGGCGGTGCGATCGAACCGGTAGACGCCGTTGTTCTCCCATACCGATCCAAGACGTTCCTCGAGTCCGTCGAGGGTGGGCTTCTCAGGAATGCGGCGTGCCATAAGGCCATCCAGGCTACCGGCGCTCCCCCTCCCACCCCTGCCTGTTTGCTACCACCACATCGAACGCGCAGTCCGCCCCCGCTCCCGCGGGCCTCATTCCCCATGCCGCTCCCGGGGTCCTGTCATCGGGATGCTTCCCACCTTGCGGTACTCGCCCGTTGTGCTCCTCCGTCGCACCGGGTCTCCCTTCCTCGCCGGGCCCCGTCCCGGTGCCACCCCACCCGCTCGTTGGTTGGTCTCCGAGAGGAACGCCATCGGTCCTTCGATCGGCGTTGTTCTGGCGGGTCGAGAGCAATCGAATGGAGGGGTGGCGCCGATGGGGCCCCGCCCGAGGAACGGAGACCCGGCGACGAAGGAGCTCGGGCGAGTACCGCAGCGGATGGGGTGAATCGGTGACAGGACCCCGCAATGGAAGCCAAGTGGCCTGCCCGAGAAACAGTTGACAGGACCCCGCAATGGAAGCCAAGTGGCCTGCCCGAGAAGCAGGTGACAGGAGCCCGCAATGGAAGCCGCGCTGTCTGTCCGGGGGAATGCAAGACGGGACGCCGCAATGGAAGCCGCGTTGTCTGTCCGAGGGAATGCATGACATGACCCCGCCCGAGCAAAACGGGGGTTGGGGGTTGTCGGGCAGGTCGTAGCCTGTGAGGCGTGCTTTCCCTTCACGACACTGCTCTGGGCCGTCCGGTCGAGCTCGTTCCACGCGAGCCGGGGAAGTTTTCGTTCTATGCCTGCGGGCCGACCGTCTATGACCTCCCCCATATCGGCCATGGCCGGGCGATGCTCTCGTGGGACCTGATCCGCCGCACGCTCGAGTGGATGGGCCTCGAGGTCACTCACGTCAGCAACATCACCGACATCGACGACAAGATCATCGATCGTGCCGCCGAGCTGAAGATCTCCGCACGCGAGCTCACGAAGAAGTACGAGGCCGAGTGGTGGAAGGCGTCGGACGCACTCGGCGCGCTCCGTCCCCATCGTGCGCCACGCGCCACCGAGTTCGTCGATCGGATGGTGGAGCTGATCGGCGCCCTCATCGACAAGGGTGTCGCCTACGACACCCCGAATACCGTCTACTTCTCTCCGTCGTCGGTTGCCGACTACGG
>JANPDB010000204.1:0-8157 GCA_031431255.1 Acidimicrobiia bacterium
AACCTTGGCTTCGGCTTCATGCCCCGGGTCGGCAACCAACACGATCGGGGTGTCGGGAGCCATGACTTCTCCGGCGTACTCGGCGAATCGGCCGCCGAGCCCAACGTTCACCGAGCCCCGGAGATGACCGGCGGCGAACGATGTGTCATCGCGACAATCAATGACCACGGCACCAACGCCTTGGTGCGCTAGCGCGTCGGAGAGCGACAGCGCGGGAACCTCGGCCTCCTCGACGAGTAGTTCGCGCAGCTCACGATTGCGGTTCGCGGCAAACGCGAAGTACAGCGGGGCCACGGATTGCCCCTGCGTCACCGCTTCGACGAACGACTCCTCGCTCATCGGTGCGAGCGCGTAGTTCGTTCGGCGCTGCTCGCCGATCGTCGACACCGTCTCCGTGGAGAGGTTCTTTCCGCATGCTGATCCGGCACCGTGGGCCGGAAAGACCTTGGTCGAGTCGGGGAGCACAAGCAGCTGCTCGTGCAACGAGTGGTAGAGCTGGCGGGCCAGCTGATCGGCCGTGACGCCCACGGAGGCGAGCAGGTCCGGCCGTCCAACGTCACCGATGAACAGCGTGTCGCCGGTCAGCACACCGTACGGGGCCGACGACGCTCCGTGGTCGAACACCACGATGCTGATCGACTCCGGAGTGTGCCCGGGCGTCTCGCGGATCTCGAGCACAACGTCGCCCAGCGCGATGCGGTCACCGTCGCTGTACGTCTCGATCGGGAACTCCGCCCGGCCCTCGGCAGCACGCCCGTAGCCGATCGATGCCCCGGTCCGGGCGGCGAGTTCGAGGTGGCCGGAGAGGAAGTCGGCATGAAAGTGCGTCTCGAGGACCTTCTCGATTCGCAAGCCGTTCGACTCGGCGTCGCGGAGATACTCGGCGACGTCGCGTTGCGGGTCGACGACCACCGCTCGACCGGTGGTCGTGTCTCCGATCAGGTAGCTCGCATGGGAAAGGCACCCGAGGTAGTACTGGCGGAAGAACATGGCAGCTCCAACTTCGTTCGAAACGTGTCGGATACAGAAAGACTATACCCCCAGGGGTATCAAAGCAATGAGCTCGCACGCGTCGGCTGCATCCACAGGATCGACTTAGGCGCTCGTTCCCCGTCCGAGCCGCTTCAGCGGACCGACGGGCCAGAATCGAGGGGTCCGGGCGCTGTAGCGCGCGTACTCCGGGAACTTCATCCGCAGAGCCTCTTCCTCGAAGCGCGCCTTCGCAGCCAGCAGCGCAGTGAGGGCAACAGCAACCACAAGCGGACCGATTTCCTCGCCGCGCAGTGCCCATGACCAGCCGGCGGTGATCAGACCGGTGTAGATCGGATGACGGCTGAGCCGGTAGACGCCGCGCACGCGAAGCGTGGCGTGTTCCAAAGGGAGCGGAAGGGCCGTCAGCGAACGGCCGAGGCTCAGCGCGCCGACCGCCATCCATGCGAGCCCGACGACAGCGGTCACCTTTAGGGTGGCGTCGAGCGCATCGGGAATCGCCCATCGATGGCGCGGGTGCCAGAACGCCAAGAGGCCGATGAGCACGAACTGCCCGACGACGAACGCCCATGCGACCGCCCGCTTCCGACCGGCCGCTGTCACCTTCGCCATGACGTCAGCATGGCCGTTCCGTCGCTCCGCCGAACAGTGCCATTCGGCCCGACACGGCCGGGGCGCCGAGACTGCAGTCAGTCGGCGGCAGCGAGCGTGTCGACGATCCCGAAGTTCTCGGCGAGCACGGCCGACCAGGTCTCGGGCGTGACGGGAAAGCCGTCGAAGTCGTTCCCGCGAAGGCGACTGCGGAGGACATCGGTCCGCAGGGTGATGCGCGAACCATCGGGAGCACTCGAACGGGTGGCAAAGGGACTCTGCGTCCACTGCAGCCCGGGTTCGGTCTGCAGGAACTCGCTGCGCGCGGTGAAGTCCTCGAGTGTGCGCGGTTGGATCGAGATCCAGAGCCGATCGCCCCAGCGTTCGTCGAGACCCCATTCCGACAACACGAAGCCGCCGACATCGGTGCGAATGCGAACGCGCCGGGGAATCCCCGCGTGTTCACCGACACGAAGAGCAATCGGCACCATGGGGGAATCCCCGAATCCGACGTCGACGAAGAGGCGATCCGGACCCATGTGGACGATGAGCGCGCAGTGGTCTCGATCGGGGCCCCATCGGGTGCCGTCATTCACTCGACACGACACGTAGGTGACAGAGAAGCCGAGTTCCGTAAGGAGCCAGCCAAATGCGCCGTTGAGCTCGTAGCACCAGCCGCCACGGCCTCGTTCGACGATCTTCGCCACTGACCACTCCGCGTCGGTTCGGACGCCACGGCGATGAAACACGTCGAGGTTCTCGAACGGCACCTTGATCATGTGGGAGCTCTGCAGTTCGGCCAGCAGCGCCCGCCCCGGCGGCCGACCGGCGATCGCAACCCCAAGGCGGCCCAGGTACTTCTCGACCACGTCAGATTGTGTCACCCACGCAGTCTCCCACCCGGTTGGCCCATCAGACGCCAAACACATCGGCCTCCGGTGGCGCGAGGACCATCCGCTCCGCGACGAAGGAGGAAGAGACGTAACTCGGCAAAGGACATTCCCTTACCTTCTTCGAACCCTGCGGTGTTCATCATGGTCCGGCCAGCCAACCCCGAGGCGGCCGAATCGAAAGCGAATTCCCATGAACACGAAGCTCCGCCGCAGCATTGCATCGTTGACACTGGCGACCGTCGTCCTTGTTCCCACGTTTGCATCCGCATCGGCCGCGCAAGCCAGCACCACGACGATTGCGTCGAGGAAACTGAACGCCAACACCGCAACGAAAGCCCAGCTCACCGCAGCGTTCACGGCAGTCGGCGTGAAAAATGCCGCGAAGTGGGCCAACGAGGTACAGGAGTACCGCCCCTACAAGGGCAACGTCAACAAGTTGCGGACCGAACTGGCGAAGTACGGGATTGCACCGACCCAGCTCGAGCTCATCATCAAGAGCCTCAAGGCCTGATTCCCTCCGGAGCACAAGGAGCCGCGATGACCGCCACCGATACCTTCTCGGAGACCGCACCGACGATCGAGACGGCCTTGGTGATCGACCCTCGCCCTGCCGCGCCGTCCGATTCGTCCACCACGTTTCGCCGCGCATTCCTCGGGTTTGCCGCGGTGACCGTGGTGGGCTCATCGATCGAACTCGCCAGCTACCGCCATTGGAAGGGGGACCAATGGCTCGCCTGGCTCTTCGTCGTCTTGCTCGGCGTCGCAACCACGCTCACGGCGATCGGACCAGACCGCCTTCGCTTGATGATTGCCCGAGCGCTGGCGGCACTCACCGCCGTGGGTGGGATGTGGGGAGCCGTTGGACACGTCAAGAGCAACTACAGCTCCGGTCCACTGAACTATCGCTACACCGACCGCTGGCCGACGATGTCGTTCGCCGCCAAGTTGTGGGCCGCAACGTCGAAGTCGACCGGTGCGGCGCCGTCACTCGTGCCGTTCGTCCTGGCTCAGGGGGCAGCCTTCGTTGTCCTGGCATCGCTCCATCATCCCCGCCTCCTCCCAGACGGTCGACTGATCAACGATGAACTGCGGTGAACGAGGCCGACCGGGCCACCCTGCGCTGTCCCCCGGCGCCTGCTCGGCGAGTCGCGTGTTGCCACGATGCGCAAGATGATCAGCACCATGACTACTGACACCGAGGCAACGGCAAACCATTTGTACGGGCGGGCCCGTACATCAGTACCTGCCTGCAGCCCGTGGACGGTGCAGGCGATGAACAACGGGAAGCTGGCGTAGTGGGTGGCGCGCCAGATGCGCCGCGAAAGACGTGTCCGCAAGAGCGACGTGATCTCGATGGCGACGAGGAGATAGAACGCCACAACCCCCCAGGCAACCGCGCCGGGACGGTACTTCGAGAACATCGGCACGAGGATGTCCCCCCACCCGACGTGGAGCCAGTTGTCCCCGACGAGTCCCGCGATGTGCACCAAGGCAAAGACGATCGACAGCGCACCAAGGTACCGATGGAGATCGAGCAACCACCCTGGCGCAGTGTGACGGTTGAGGACCCGAGCCGAGACGAGCAGACCCCAGATCACCGAGCCGGTGAGGAGGGCCCAGCTCACGATGCCGCTCGATCGAGCGACGTACCAGCTGAACTTCGGCGTGAGTGCCGCAAGGGTCAACATGTCGCCACCACCGACGGGGAAGGGGAGAGTGCTCGGAACGGGCCGAGTCCCGGGGACATACCGACGACTCCATCGTCACCAACGGTCATCGCATGGGCGCCGTGGCCGATCGACTCCACGACATCGAGACCGCTCCCGGCTCCGACGACCAGCACCGCCTTCGTGAGTGCTTCGGCCCACCATCCGGTGCCGGCCAGAACAGCCACACCACACAGGCCCGCGTCGGTCGAGGCTCCGCTGAACGGATCGATCACGTGATGGGCACGCCCTGTCGGCCCCATCCAACATCGCGTCCTCGTACTGCTCACCGCTATCGCACCGTCGACGATCCGCCATCGGTCGAGGACGACACCATCCCCTGATGGGTGCTCCACGTCGATAACCCAGGCGTCATCGGGCGGCAAACCACCCACCCGTACGTCGCCGCCGATGTTCACCAGCACTCCCTCGGCGCCGCGCTCAAGGAGTTGCTCAACGATGAGATCGCCGGCGAAGCCCTTGCCGATGCCTCCAAGGTCGATCCGAACGCCGGACGGGACACCAACGGTCGACCGATCGGGATCGACCTCGATGCCGTCACAGCCGGGCGTGCTGCGCTTCTCCGCCACACCGACAACGTGAGTCCGGGATGGTTCCCAGGACGCGGGAAGGGAGACGAAGTTGCGGTCGTACCCGAGCCCCTCGATCACCGCTCCGACAGTTGGGTCGAAAGCGCCGTTGGTGAGCTGCCATGCGGAGCAGGCGAGACGGACGACATCGCAGGTCGTCGGGTGCACTCGGACCGCATCACCGGCATGCCGATTGATGTTGGTGACATCGCTGTCGGGAAGAACGCGGCTCCAGGCCGACTCGAGGTCGGCGAGCAACTGCAGACCCGACGATGCCATCTCGTGCGACGCCGCGAACGTTCGACCACCGAGAACGACGATCTCCGCCCCGCAACCCATGGCCCGAGCGGTGAGTCGTATCGTTGGCCAACGCGATGCCGGCGGTCGAGTTGGTGCGGCGGTTGTCATCACTTCGGCTTGCTCGGTCCGGCCGTGGTGGTCGGCGGAGCCGTCGGCGGGGCGGTCGGGGCCACCGTGGGCGGAGCCGTCGGGGCAACAGTGGGCGGAGCCGTCGGCGCGACAGTCGGCGCAGCAGTCGGCGCAGCAGTCGGAGCGGCGGTCGGCGTTGCGGTCACCGGCGGCGGAGGTTCCGTCAGCGGCGGCGGGGCCGACGTAGGGGTCACCGGCGACGCTGCGGTCGGTGTCGGTGTCGGTGTCGGTGCCGGCGGCGCTGCGGTCGGTGCCGGCGGGCTTGTCGGCGCCGGCGTCGTGACTGGTTGTTCGACCGCTCCGGGCGGCGGCGCAGAAGTCCCCGCCCCGTTCGGCGTCGACGGGGCGGTAGATGCCACAACCGAGAGCGAGGGAGCGACGGTCGACGCGCTTTGCAGCAGCGTCGTCGCCGCGTTGGTCGCAGCCGGGCGAGGGGCGATCGAACTTGCGGCGCGAGCGGTAGCCGAATCCACCGCTCCCGCGGGCACCGGAGCAGCGGGGGCTGGCGACGCTACGGGGGCGCGCACCGTCGGCGCCGGAGCGGCGGGGACCGGAGCAACCACGGCGCCGCTCACGTTGGCACCCGGACCGGGTGACGGCAGGGGGTTCGTCACCGCCACGACTGGCGCAACGGGCGGCACGACAGACCCCGACTCCGCAAACATTGGATCAGCGGTGGGTACGTCCGCCGGAGCGAACTGGACGCTGTGAGCCGGTGCGAAGGCGAGCGCCTCTACTGCCGGCGCAGCAGCTTGCGGCGCAAGGTCGGGTTCGACTTCGCTGATCGGTCCAGGGACCGGTTGCACACTTGGGATTTGCGTCGGCACCGCGACCGCCGCTCGATCGGCTCGGGCCATCGCGGTCATCAGCGCAAGAGTCACCGCAGTCGATGACAAACCCACGAGGATGCGGCTCGCCGCTGCCGGTCGACGTCGCGGGCCGGTGACGGGCATGGCCGGCCTGGCGGTCGTTTCGACGACATCAAGGCTGGCGGCCCTTCGACGTCCAGTCGTCAGCCTCGACCCATCCGTCGAGACGGACGCCCGACGTTGCTTGAGGGCCGCGAGACGCTCCGCACGTGCGTCGGACAGCGAAGACTGTTCGATGGAGCTCCCGTCGACCAGAGGTGCACTTGCTTCTCTCATCAGGATCCTTGGATTTGGAAGGCCAGTTGTTCGCCGACCGCCGATGCCGAGAACGTTGCCGCTCCGGTACCGTTGCGGGAGGCGAAACGGACCGTCAGGGATGTTGAAGTTGAGGTGAGAACCGTCGCGTTCACTCCCGCCTGGGGAATCGCGGCGACGAGAACAAGAGTTCTTCCGTTCATCTGCACGACCACGGCCCCGGCATTTCCCACCTTGAACGGCGTGGGGCTCAGCGGGGCCGGGACCGTGCTCTGTGACGCAGTGACGGACACGACCGTCCCCGCCAGCGTGGTCGTCGGAGCAGTCGAGGACGGCGTCGTTGTCGGAGCCCCCGTCGTCGGTGGCGCCGCAGTCGTGGCTGGTCTCGTCGTGGGCGGCGACGTCGGCACGGCGATCGGTGGCGAGTCAATGTTCGCCGGCGCCGGCGCGTCAGGGATCCCGGGACCTGGTTGCGACGCGGCGATCACCGGCACGTCGGAAGTCCCCTCAGCAGAGGACACGTCGAGTGGGGGCGACCACTCCATCACCTCGGTATTCGTTGCCGTCATCGCCAACTGCTGCGGGAGCATCGGTTGCGAGACTGCCGCAGGTGCCGCGAAGGCGTTGAGCTGGACCGCCGAGATGCCGGCTGCCGCCAAGCTGAGCAGCCCAACCGTCCATGCACCCGCTTCTTTCGTGATCTTGATTCGCAACAGCACTCCCCCTCGGGTCGCGTGCATATCATGATCGCGTAATAGTGAAATGAGTCCTAATTCACAATCGTTTCCCGTTCATTTAGTTGTCAATAACAAAGGTGAACCACCGTTCAAAGGCCAGTAGAAGGTGCTCCGTGATCAACCGGATCAGGCGTCTTCGCTCGATCCATCCGAGCGCAGCAACGCCGGATCGGCAGACGACGTGGATCTCCGACTCCAGCCTCCGCTACTCCCTGTCGCTCCCCCCGTGCGCGCCGATACGACCTTGTAGACCTCGAACCAGGCGACACCGGCGACGCTCGCCATGAGCGCCACCGCGGCATCGGCGAAGGAGATCGAGCCGAGGCTGAACGCGTTCCGAACACCGCGGACGCTGAGGACCAGGGTGAGTAGTACGAGTGCACCAGCAAGGATCCACTTCAGGGTGGGATTGCGACGCTCGACGAACGTGCGCCGGATCGAAAGCCGCCACGACCGGTTCACGAGAATAAGCCCGAGGTTCGACAGCACGAGCGTAGCGAACGTGATGGATCGGACGGCATCGTCGGGTCGATCGCCGAGCACGCTCCACAGGTACACCGCGACAACCGCGGCAAGCACCGACAAGCCCTGGAGGACGGCGATGGTCAGGACCCGACGGTCGAACATCGCGTTCCCGGCCGGACGAGGGGGCCGATCCATGATCTTCGTGTCGATCTCCTCGGCTTCGAAGACGACCGAGCACGCCGGATCGATGATCAGTTCGAGGAAGGCGATCTGGACCGGGAGGAGCACGAGGGGCCAATCGCGGACGAACAGCGGAACGATCGACATCCCGACGATCGGAACGTGCACGGCGATAACGTAGGCCATGGCCTTGCGGAGGTTGTCGAAGATCCCGCGCCCTTGACGAATGCCACCGACGATCGACGCGAAGTCGTCATCGGTGATCACCAGCGCGGCCGACTCACGCGCGACGTCGGTCCCGCGTGCGCCCATCGCCATGCCGATGTCGGCCGCGCGTAGCGCCGGAGCATCGTTCACGCCATCGCCGGTCATACCGACGATCTCGCCATTCGTCTTCAGCGCGCGTATGAGCTGGAGCTTCTGCTCAGGGACCATCCGAGCGAACACGCAGA
>JANPDB010000205.1:0-3568 GCA_031431255.1 Acidimicrobiia bacterium
CGCGGCCCGCTCCGGATCGGCAACCGTCGTCAGCGCCGCCCGGACCTGGCCAACCCAGTTCATCCGCCGACGACCGGCTCGACCGGCAGACGGTTTGCGGCAAGTCGGGCTCGTTCGGCGCGGAGATCCGGGATGAGAATCATCGAACCGAGCAGGATCATGACGGCACACAGGCTGCCGACACTGCGCGGACTCACGTCATGATCAAGGAGCCAGAGCCCGACGAACGGCGCGATCACACCCCGCACCCCCGTGGAGAACGTGTGCAGCGACGAATAGTCGGCGAGGTGCTCGGGCGGGGCAAGACGCGACGTCCACAGCGCCCACATCACGTCGCCTCCCGCGGCCGAAACGCCGAACACCACGGCGCCGAGGACGAGACCGGTCATCGACGTTCCGGCGAAGAACACGACGATGCTCGCGGCGAACCCGATGTTGACGAGGATCCGGGCGACGAAGAACGGAAGGTGATCGAAGACCCATCCGTAGCCTGGAGCGAGCAGGAGACGCAGCACCGCCGGGATCGTGATCGTAAGTGCGCCTATGGTCGAGGAGCTCGCGTCGACGCCGTATCTCGGATCGGCCAGGAACTCGACCCGCAGCGGGATCATCATGAGGTTCGCAAAGCCCATGAGCATCCACGACGAGAGCGTGAGACGCAGCGTCCGATCGGTTCGCAGGAGCGCCCAACGACGAGCCCACGGGTGTTCACGCCCGTCGTCACGAAGCGGAGCGTGAGGCCGCAGCGCCGGCCCGCCGAAAGTGCGCATGCACGCCGCCGACCCGAACAGCGCGACGAGCAGCAGCAGCTGCGCCCATCGCCACGTCGCCGCGTCGCGTCCGAGCAGACGTCCGACGCCGATGGCCACCAGTCCCGAACAGGCGAACTTCGCGGCGATGGTCAGCGACAGCAGGCGACCCCGCCGATCGGCGGGGAACTGGTCCGTGTAGATCGTCTGGAGCAGCGCCCACTGCGCGCCGGTTGAGGTGAGGGCTACGAGACATCCGATGACGAACACCGCGGGGTGCGGCCACAGCAACGGAGCGATGACGCCCAACGAGCCGATGACCAGCATCCGTGCTCCGGCAACACCGGGCGACATGCCCCGGCGTGTCGCGTGGGTGAGGGCGACCGGCGCAAACAGGAGACCGACCTGGGCTCCGGCCACGATCGCGGCCTTCCAACCGGTCGACAGATCGAAGTGTCGAAGGGCGATCAACAGAAGGAACGTGGACCCGAAGGCCTCGATCGTGCCGGCCGGAAAGGCCCGGAGCAACTCGATCCGAAAGGACCGCCGGACCTCCTCGGCACTCGGTTCGGACGGGGCTACCGTCACCCGAGATCCACCGTCTGCCACGAGACGGAGAGTGTACGACCGGACGAACGCTCCCCCGGATGTTGCTCGCCCGCCCCGAGTTCGGGCAGGGACCGGCGGGAGGCAAGAATGTTTGTCGTGCCCGGTACCGAATCCGCCCGCAGATCCACCGCCGTCGTCCTTGGAGGCGGTGGGGCCACCGGCGTCGCCTGGATCGCCGGCGTTGTCCACGGGCTCTTCGACGAGGGCGTGGATCTGCGAACCACGGACCTCGTCGTCGGGACATCGGCGGGATCGGTCGTCGGTTCCTGGCTGGCGACCGGCGTCCCGTTCGAGGAGCTCGAGGCCAGGGTGCTCAACGACACCGGCGTTCTCGCCGCCGAGGCGATGTCGACGATCGATCTGTTGGCGCTGCTCGCAGTGTTCGAGGTATGGGACAAACTGCCTGACGCCACGCCGGCGTCGCTGGCCCTTGTCGGCGAACAGGCCAAGTTGGCGAAGACGATCAGCCTCGCCCGGTTCCGGGAGCTGATCGACCCGGAACTCCCCCAAGCGTGGCCGAGCACGAGATTCCTCGCCACCGCGGTCGACGCGGACTCGGGCGAGTTCGTCGTGCTCAGCGGGGAGAGTGGGGTTCCTCTGGCGGACGCCGTTGCGTCGAGCATCTGTGTTCCGGGGATCTTCCCGCCGGTTCCGGTCGGTGGGCGGCTCCTCGTCGACGGTGGCCTGCGGTCCGGCACCAATGCCGACCTTGCCGCCGGCTACGACACCATCGTCGTGCTCGCCCCGATCGGTTCCCGCACCGACGGCATGGACCCGCTCGCCGGTCGCGTCGCTGCGGCTGAACTACGCGACCTGGAAGCGGCTGGCGCGACGTGCGCACTGCTCTTCCCCGATGATGCCGCCAACGACGTCATCGGCGTCAACCGCATGGACGCAACGATCTCCGCCGCCATCCTCGCGGCAGGTCGGCGCCAAGGCCGCGCGCTCGCCGCGACGATCATCTGGCCGTAGTCCGGGCGCCACGCCGTTCGTCGGGGGCGTCACGCTCAAGAAGGTGGGGCTTGCCGACCGATAGCAGGGCGACGCCAGTACGATCTTTTCGGCCGTATCCGCGTGTGTGCCCACCTCCTGATGACCAACCCCGACGTTTCCCCGCCGTTCGGCCTTCGTATCGGCACCGACGGTTCGCCGACCACGATCGCCGTTCCGACCGGTCCGCAGGCCACGTCCGTCGACCTCTGCCTGTTTGCGTCAGGTGCTCCGGATGCCGCGGAGACCCGCGTCACCTTGACGAATCGGCTCGGAGCGTCGTGGTGGGATGTCCTCCCTCCAGGACTCGTCACCGACGGCACGCACTATGGGGTCCGCGTGAGGGGCAATGGCCACAACGAGGCGAAGCTCCTGCAGGACCCCTGGGCGCTCGCGTACTCCGGTTCGGTCGACTGGCTGAGCAAGCCGGGTGTCCATTCGTATCCTGACCCGGGCGACAGCGCACCGTTCACCATGCGCGGTGTCGCCGTCGACGGCCGATTCGAGTGGGGTGCCGACATGCGGCCGAGCACCCCCTGGACCGACACCGTGATCTACGAGGTGCACGTCAAGGGCGCCACGAAGACTCACCCCGACGTTCCCGACGAACTGCGGGGGACCTACGCCGGTTTCTGCCATCCAGCGTTCGTGGCCCATCTGGTCGGTCTCGGGGTCACCGCGGTCGAACTCCTGCCGATCCACCAAAACGTCCCCGAGGAACGTCTCGCACTGCTCGGGCTCACGAACTACTGGGGCTACAATACGGTGGGATTCCTCGCCCCGCACCACGGCTACGGCAGCGGTGGAAGCGGATCGGCCCTCGTACGCGAGTGCAAGGGAATGGTGAAGCTGCTGCACGAGGCTGGGATCGAAGTGATCCTCGACGTCGTCTACAACCACACGTGTGAAGCCGGACCGGATGGGCCGTTCCTGGCCTATCGCGGCCTCGATCCCTACGGCTGGTATCGCCCTCACGACACCACCGGCTGCGGGAACTCGGTCGACACGACCCAGCAACTCGCGCTCACACTCATCATGGATTCGCTTCGCTACTGGGTCGAGGAGTTCCACGTCGACGGCTTCCGGTTCGATCTCGCGACCACGCTCGGCCGGGGACGCGACGGGCAGTTCGATGCGCAGGGAGCGTTCATCAACGCAATCGCCCAGGACCCCGTGCTGTCGAAGGTGAAGCTCATCGCCGAGGCGTGGGACGTCGGACC
>JANPDB010000206.1:0-6864 GCA_031431255.1 Acidimicrobiia bacterium
GTTGCGTGCCTCGTAGGCGTAGTTCCACTTCGCCGCGGGTGAGTTCCACGCCGCCATGAGCTTTCGGAAGGCTTCGGAAGCGAGCGACATCGCGGCCTCCTGGAGCTCACCGTTCGGCTCGCCGTCTGCGTCGCGGGCGACGCCGGGCGTCGTCGAGTTCGAGGTGATCTCCGATGAGCGGAGCATTGCCGAGTTGACGGTGGCCAGATGCCCGTTGGCATGGAACACGAAGATGCGCCGGGTGGTCGAGATCCGATCGAGGTGTTTCGCCAGGAGGCGCTCACCGGGGAAGTAGATCGGGTCGAGACCCCACGCCACGAGCAGCTCTTCGGGATCCTCCATCATCGACTCGGCCTCGATAAGTCGATCGATGACCTCGTCGATCGAGCCGCAGCTCTTCCACACGCGACCTTGCGGGTCACGTCGATCGAAGAAGCCGACGTAGGGGTTCTGCCAGTGTCCCCCCGCCATCACGTGCGAGTGCGCCTCGACGAAGCCGGGAACCAGCACCTTGTCGGCAAAGCGGTCGTCGACCCGACACGATCCCCATGACTCCAGCTCGGCGACGGTCCCGACGCCGAGGATCCTTCCGTCTCGTACCGCGACCGCCTCGGCAAAGGGCAGGCCGCGGTTCATCGTGATGACGCGTCGGGCGGGGTAAACAACGGTCTCGTCCATGGCGTGCGACGGTAGCCGCGCGTCGGACGGGCGACCCATCCGCGTTCCCCGGCCCCCGCTATCGACCGAGAAGACCGAGGAGCGCTTCGGGCCGGCCGGCGATGATGCCATTCGGCCGTTGCGCCAAGAGCACTTCGTAGTTGGCCCGGTCGTCGGTGGCGGAGTCCGACGGCCACACCCAGATCGAGATGCCGTCGGCGGCAGCACGGGCCCGGAGTGCGTCGGTGAAGATCGGGAGTCCTTGCAGCTCCGGCGGAATCTGGATCACCGGGGTCTTCGGGAGCGCGGCGCCGCTGAGGACGTAGCGGGTGAGCGCTCCGAAGCCTGGGGAGGTGGCGATGTCGGGCGCCGCCTTGCTGAACGCGTCAATGGCCGGGTCGTCGAAGCTGACAACAATGAACCTGTCGGGAGACTGGTCAGCGCGCAGACGTTTCGCCAGGGCATCGGCGACGGGAGCTCCCCCACCGGGGCCGTCCGCCTTGATCTCGATGTCGACGACGGTGTCCGGGTACCTCGCCAGGATCTCGTCGAGGGTGGTGATGCGGAAGTCATCGGCCGCAGCGCTAGCGGGTGGCGGCGTCGATCCGAGCCGGACGCCGCGGTAAGGACGCGCCCCTGTCGCCGTTCGACAGTCCCAGCAACCCGGCTGAAACCAGTGGGCGTTGTCGAGCGCGGCCAGTTGCTTCGCGCTTCGCGTCGCGACCGGACCGGTCTCGTTCGTGGTGCGGTCGACATCGGGGTCGTGCTGCACAACGAGCACACCGTCGCCCGAGAGCCGCACGTCCATTTCGAGAACATCGACACCGAGCTTCAGGGCCCGATCAAAGGCGAACGGCGTGCTGTGCGGGGATTCAAGGTCACCGCCGGCATGGGCGATCACCAAGGTCTTGGCGGCGCCTCGGTCAAGCGCAGCACGGAGCGCACCGGTCGCGCCTGGCCACTTCACGGCCGCCGCGGCGGGGGCCGTGGCCGGCGCGGCGGCGCTCGACACGGCGGCGGGAAGCTTCTTGGTGATCCACGCCAGCACGTCGGTCAGCGACGAAAGGGCGACATCGGCGTGCCCCGCGCCGGGGTAGACAATGCGCTCGACCACCGTTCCCCGTTGCTCCAACGTGCTCGCCAGAACCGCTGAAGTGGTGACGGGGACGAGCTCGTCGTCGGACCCGTGAATGATGAGCACAGGCGCGTCGATCTTCACCTCCCCCGGCTGGTTGGCATCGAGAGCGGTCAACCATGCGCCGGGCACGGGCGAGGCGAGACGGATGGTGTCGCGGGCGGCGGCACTGTTCACCTCCGACGAACACTCCGTGACGAGCCGTTCGGCGAGCGCGACACCGCGGGCCGTGAACACGTCGGCCAGACGCAACGACGGATCGATCGCCCGAAGGCCCTCGGCAACCAGGAGCGCGTAGCCACGGTCCGGCGTCTTCTCGATGGACGTGAGGAGTTCTCGCAACTGTGACGGTGGCGCCCCGGCGACCACGCCAACGACCTTGAGCGAGGGCGCATACGTCGGCGCCTCCTGCGCGGCGAACAGCGCAGCGTGGCCTCCCTGCGAGTGACCCCACAGGACCGTGGTGGCCGAGAGCGACAGACCATCGATCGACTTCGCCGCCAGCGCGATGTCGAGGACGGACCTGCCTTCGCTGATCCCGTCGAGGAACGGATGCGGTCCCTCGGTGCCGAGGCCGGCGTAATCCGTCGCGACGACAACCATCCCGACCTGCACGGCGAGGGTGGCGATCGTCGTCTCGAGGATTCCGACATTGCGCGACGGCGCGCATCGTTCGGCGAGACCCGTGGTCGGGTGCGCGAAGGAAAGCACCGGCCAGCCGCCGGGCGGAGCCGGCTTGTCAGGGGCGAAGACGAGACCACTGACAACCGTGGGCCGATCGTCACGGATCTCCGAGTCGTAGAGCACCCGCCAGGCCTTGGTGCCGGGCGGCGATTCGATCGGCACCGATTCGCGAAGCACCCCCGGCTCGGCCGGAGCCGACGACGGGGGGACCGCGTACGGCGTGTTCTCGGTCGAATCACTCGACGGCGGCGGCGCGGCCGTGGTGGTCGGAGCCGCTGGCGGAGCACTCGTCGACGCCGTCGACAGGGCAACGGCCACGGCGTCCCCACTCGGTGCAGTTGCGCGTCCGAGCCCGAAGCCGACCAGCACACCGATGACCGCGAGAACCCCACCGATGACCCGGGCGCGCTTCACGGCAACGACCCGCTTGCTGACGGGTGTTGCGAGAGCGGTCGCCTGGCGTCCGTTGAGCGCGGCGAGCATCGGCAGGCGCGCTGCACGTCGACCCGGGACGATCGACGCCAGCAGTCCCGTGACGGCCGCCAGAAGGGCCAGCGACCCGACCCCGACCGGCGGCACCGAGAAACGGGAGAGCCCCTCATCGCGCAGAGCCTGCAGCAACGCCCACGCCGAGCCGATCCCGAGCACCACTCCGATGCTCACCGCGAGAAGTGCGATCACCACCGCTTCGCTCCGCAGCATCGAACGCACCTGCACCCGCGCCATACCAAGCGTACGTAGCAATCCGATTTCCCGGATCCGTTCCACGACGCTGAGCGACAGGGTGATGGCGATGCCGAGGACCGCGATCGTGACCACGAGGATCAGCAAGCCGAGGATCAAGCTCAGGAGTTGGTCGAGCGAATTGGTGATCCGTGCGACGTATTGCTTCGGGTCTTCGACTTTGGCCGTCGGATACTTCGCGGTGATCCGCTCGATTTCCCCTCGAAGCTCCGAGAGCTTCGCACCGTCCTTGGCGGCGAGGTACACCACGAAGTCGAACTGATCCGGCACGGCGCGCTCGTAGTCGGCATGGGAGATGGCGAAGTCGAAGGCGATCCCCTGGCGGAAGATGGCGTTGATGCGGAACGGGGTGGGCTCCCGACCGGGGAACGTGAGCTGGAGCGTGTCGCCGAAGTTCCAGCCGCGGTCGTCGAGCTCCCGCTGCGAGACCGCAACGGTGTTGCCACCGAGATCACCCAGCGACCCGCGTTCATTGCCAAAGTCGAGCAGGCGATCGGCCGATGCCGGATCGAGGGACGCGATCGGTCGCCCGCCACTCCGCCGAACGGCGGACACCCGCCGGGCCTCGCGCTTGGGGCCGTCGACCGTGGCGAATCCGTAGCGAAGCCCCGACACGGCCTCGACAGAAGGAAGCGCGCCTATCTCTTTGGCCAGCGAAGTTGGAAGTCCACCGACACCGAACGATCCTGACCGGACGACGAGATCGCCGCGAAGACCCCCGCCGACCGCTGTCTTCAGCGAGGACGAAAGGGACGCGTTGAGGATCAGCGCGAAACAGGCGACCGCCGAGCCGAGCGAGAGAGCGAGCGCGGTCGCCGCCGTACGGCGCGGGTTCCGCGTGGCGTTGCGCACGGCCAAACCCGACGTGGTCCCGAACACCCGGCCGACCGGGTCCACGAGAAATCGGGCAAGGGAGCCGAGGGCCGGCGCGAGCAGTACCGATGCCGCAAAGAGCAGGGCCACGCCGATGCCTGTCTGGGGCAGGCTCGGAGACAAAGCGCCGGCTCGCGTGACGAGCACGGCGGCGACGAGCACGCCGAACCCGAGCAGCGTCCGGCGCAGCAAGGGCGGGGGCTCGACCTCGCTGTCACGCATCGCCGCCACGGGCGAGATGCGCGCCGCCCGAAGCGCGGGCGTGATCGCCGCGCCGACCGTGACGACGATGCCGATGCCGACGCTCCACGCGACGGTTGCGGCGCGCACGACGAGCGGCGCCGGCGGAAGGTCGACCCCGGTGGCCCGGAGCACACCCTTCATCAGCTGCGCGAGCCCGATCCCCCCGAAGAGCCCGGCCACGGAGCCGACGATGCTCATCACCACCGCTTCGCCCAGCACCATCCGGGCGATCTGGAAGCGTGATCCGCCCACGGCCCGAAGCAGCGCAAGCTCGCGGGTGCGCTGACTGATCGACATGGAGAACGTGTTGGCGATGATGAAGGCCCCGACCACCAGCGAGAGCACGGCAAAGATCAACAGGAAGGCGGTGACGAACCGAAGGCCCGACGCCACCTGACTCTCGCGTTCCGCCGTGACCTTCGCGCCCGTGACGGCCTCGATGCCATCGGGAAGCACAGCGGCGATGGTCCGTTCCAAGGCCGCGGCGGAGATGCCGTCCTTCGCCCGGACGATGACCGCGTCGACTCGACCGGGCTCTCCGAGAAGTCGCTGGGCATCTTCGGTGCCGAAGAGCACGACGGGCACGGCACCGGGGCTGTCGACGGATCCGAACCGCACGATGCCGGACACGCGGCCGGGCACGGAACCGTCCTTGGTGACCACGCTCACCGCGTCGCCTACTCGTATGCGCGCGTCCTTTGCCGTGCCGCGGTCGATGACAAGGTCGCCGCTGCCCCTCGGCCCGGTGCCGTCGACGAGCGTGAACGGATTGAGCGCCTCATCGGCGACCCAGTTCTCCGCAATCGGTGCCCCGGCCGTTTCGCTCGAGACGTTCGGCGGAGCGACCCCGTCGGCGCTCACCACGTACGCGTAGCCGGTTATCCGCGGCAGCGCGGCCTCGACGCCCGGAACATCGGCGACCGTGGCGACCAGACCCTCATCGATGCGCCCGCGGAAGGTCTCGTTCTGGCGCACGATCTCCGACTGCTCGCGAACCACCACCGACACGTTCCGATACGCGTCGCTAAAGAGCGACCCGAAGCCGGCCTTGACCGTGTCAGTAATGGTGAGCGTCGCGGCAATGAACAGCACCCCGATGAACACCGAGAAGCTCAGGAGGGCGAACCGTCCCCGGTTCGATCTGACCCCGGCCAGCGACAGCCGCAGGATCGGCCGTCGCGACGAGCCCTCCGCCGAGCCGCCGTCGACCCTCGCCGTGGTCACGCGCCGACCCGAGAAGCCGCGACCGCCGGCCGAGCGCGGCGGAACGCATCGAGCGGCAACGGCATGCAATCGAGGGTACCGCCGACTCTTCGTTGTTGGTTTCAACACTGCGAGAACGCCTCGGAACCGCCCACCCCCCGCCCGGCCACGGTAGGGAAAAGGCTCAACCCGGGCGACAACCTGCCGATAGTGGATGTGGTCATCACGGAGGACGGAAATCTATGGGGTTGTTTCGCAAGAAGAGTGCCGAGAACAAGCCTGACCCGGGCGCGCCAACCGTGTTGACCGCGGTCGCCATCAGCTCCGACGTGATCGCCCAGCAGCGGCGTCCATTCACCGCAGCCGAACTGGCACCACTCGTGACACACTCGGCCCGATCGTGGGGCAGTGACGCTCGGATCTACCTCATCATTTCCGACGCACTTCGATCCGACGGCTACTCCGACGAATGGGAGTTCCATGTGCTGTTCCCGATGCTTCGAGCCGAAGGCACCTGGAAGCTGGGCCCCTCCGAAGACGGCGCGTCAAGCATCCTGTCCACCAGGGTCGCCCCGGTGCCCGAACCGGGCACCACGGAGTACCTCATGGCCCAGATCAGCCAGCAGTTGGTGATCGACCTCAACGAGGCATGGGACCTCCGGATCAGAATGATCGCCGCGCTTCCGGAGAAGTTCGTCGACTCTCCCGCGGTTGCTGCGGCCCTCGAGCGGGCCGAGCCGATGGCGTTCGCTTTCGGGCCCATCCGGTTGAAAGCGCGGACCCTCCCGACCGGTGAGGCCGTGTGGGAGTGGGCGAGCAACGACGTGCTCCACGTCCCGTTCGGGCTGACGAGCGACGTCGACGAACCCGCCATCTCACCGGCGTAACCCATCCGGGCCAGACTGACTTCACAGGGCGACGACTCACCTACGGGGCGAAGCGATACCAGGACGCGGTCGCGCTCGCGCACCCGTCTTTCAGCGCTCAGTCGTTGCGACGGAACAACAGAATCGACGCGATCAGGACCCACAGCATCCAGCTCGCGAATCCGGCGAACTGCAGCATCATGAACGCGCCTGCCTCGGTTCCCGCCCCGATGGTGGCCACCGCGCACAGCGCGGCGGAGGCGAGCGCGAGCCATCCCATCCACACCGGCAGGAATCTCTTCCAGAGGACGAGGGCGGCGAGAGCCAGCATGTGCGCCGTGGTGGTCGCCATGACGAAGCTGAAGGCCCCGAAGCTAAGCACCCAGACGAACTCGGCTGTGCCACCGAGAGTGTCGGCCCGAAGGGCCGGGGCCACCAGCAGCGCCTGACCGACGCTCG
>JANPDB010000207.1:0-3789 GCA_031431255.1 Acidimicrobiia bacterium
GCCTTGACGACCAGGACCGTCCCGATCGTCATGACGATCGCAACGAGCACGAGCATGGCGAAGCGAAGAGAATCCGCCGGACTCCAGCCGGCCGACTGCAGCGCTTCCGAGAACAGACCGATGAGAACGGGAGCAGCCGCAGCGCCGCACACCGAGAGGGCGAGGCCGAAGCACGAGAACGCCTGGGCCCGAATTCTCGGCGGCGAAACCGCCGCCACCACAGCGACAACGCCGGGCACCGCGAGCGAGGAGGCAAACGAACTCAGCGCGAGAAGGGCGATCGTGACTCCTGCGACCGGAACCGCAAAGGCGATCGGCCAGCTGATCGCGAGGACAGCCGCCGCCAGGCTCCCCATCTTGCAGAGGTGCCCGAAACCCTTCTCCAGCTGCCGGTCCGCAATGGGCCCCCCGAACCAGGTGCCGAGGAACGTGCCGAGCGCAATCACGGCCTGCACGGCGCCCGCCTGTTCGGTGGTGAAACCGTAGGTGCGCTCGAAGAAGGTCGGAAGGAAGAACACCATCCCGAAGAGAGCGAATCCGAAGGTGGCATTGGCAAAGATAAGCGCGCGAAGCGAAGGTATCCGCCAGATCTTCCCGATGCTCTGTCGCATCGTCAGGCGATCTTCGGGTTCCCGTAGAAACGCCTCGAGCAACGGATCTCGTTCGACCAAGTCGGCCAACTCTGCGCCACCGCGACGCGGTTCACGAAGCTTTGCGAACGCCACTCCGGCGAGCAGCAATCCGGGAACAGATGCCGCGACGAAGCCCCAGCGCCACCCCACTGCCCCCACGACCGCGCCCCCGATGAGGGCACCGAGCACCTGGCCCGACGGGTTGGCGGAGCGGTGGTACCCGAGAACGCGACCACGTACCCTCGCCGGGTAGGTGTCGGAGAGGATCGAAAGGTGGGTCGGACCGATAGTCCCCTGGCCGAAACCAAGGAGCGCTCTGGTTGCGAACAGCTGACCGAAGCTCTGGGCGGAGGCGGCGAAGAGTCCCGCCACACCCCAGATGACCGCTCCACCGCCGAGGATGCGCTTGCGGTTCCACCGGTCGGCCCAATTGCCCGCCGGCACGGCGATGATGCCGGTGATCAAGATGACTGCGGCCGGAAGGAGTCCCACCGTTGCATCGGAGAGGGCGAAGTCTTCGCGGATGTCGTCGAGGGCAACGGCAAGCACGGCTCGATCGAACTCATCGATCATGTTGAGCAAGAACAGCAGGACCAGTGTCGACGCACCGAACGAGCGAACGCGAAGCGATCGAGCTCGACCCGTCTCCGACGACGAATGACCGCTCTCCTCCTCCGCGGCCGCCCTCGCTGCAGCGACGGCAAGGCCGTCCGGGGCATCAGTCTCGGCAGGCATGTTCAGCTCCAGTCGCGGCGGGTGTCCGGACCGATTGTCACGGGCTTCGCATCTCTACGCCAAACCTGCGGGCTGCCTCGTCGAGACGACGGATCAACTCAAGCGAATGACATCACCGAACGGGAACACTTCGTCGGGCGCGCCGCCGGGCATGACGGCCCACAGTGTCGAGCGGTTCGGCGGCTCGTCCGGGAACACACCGAAGCCGTCGGTCAGGTACACGCAGACCCCTTCGTCAACCGTATGTTCGCGTACGGCCTCGAAGAACGGCGTGAAATCGGTACCACCCCCACCTTGAGGCGGCGGCAGCTCGTCTCCTCCCGAGAGCTCCCACGGGCCGTACACCGCAGCGTCGGCGTACCACAGACGACAGCGCACTCCGGGGTAGGCGAGCAGGATGGCATCGAGCTCGGCCGCGAACATTGCGAGGACCTGCGCGTCGATCGAGCCGGAGGTATCGATGCAGACATCGACGTCGAGGTCCTCGTTCTCGAGCGTCTCGAGGAACAGCCCTCGGTAGGTGAATCGTCGGTCGAACGCGGCGAAGTCCGATCGAGCGCGGGACACGAACTGCCACAGCACGGTTCGCCAATCCACTGCGGCCGGGACTTCGAGGCCGAAGGCCCGTTCCGCCCCGAGAGGCATCTCGCCACGGCCACTGGCCCGCTGGGCCATTGCCGCCTGACGGGCCACCTGCTCCCAGTGGCGCTCCAACGCGCGGGCTCGTTGGCGACGCAGCGACGACCCACCCGGAGTATCACCGTTGTGGTCGCCATCGGGAGCCTGACCCTCGCGCTCGAGAAGATCGTCGTGGTCGGGAGTGGCGTCGTCGGAGTCATCGTCGGAGAGAAGGGCGGCATATACCTCCTCGACACTCAGACCCTCCCGGGGCACATCGCGGACGTGGCCATCGGGAAGGTCGAATCCGTTGCCGAGCACCAGACCGTTCACGACGACGTCGGCGGCGACGTTCCACAGTCGGGCATCGCGCCGACCCCGCCGATGAACATGGGACAGCGCGGCGTGAAGCACCTCGTGCAGCATCACCCCGTCGAGGTGCTCATCGGTCAGCTGCCCGAAGAACTCCGGGTTGTAGAGGACGTCGTGTCCGTCGGTCGCCGCCGTCGGGATGTCCTCGGTCTCCACGAAGCGAGCGTGCATCGCCAACGTGGCGAAGAACGGCGAGGCCCGTCGGAGCCTCATCATCGACGCGCTCAGGCGCCATTCGAGCTGCGTGGCCACTGGAGGTCTCCTTTCGCTCCGGCACGGACGATGGCGTTGGCATCGCCGGCGAGAACTGCCCGCACGTCAGCCGGCGTCTGGGGGTGGACGGCCACGGCGAACCGCTCGATCCAATCGATGGAACGCACGTGACGGAGCCGGCTCAACGTTGTCGCGTCGAGACCGTCGGACAGCAGACCGATGACGCGCAGAATGGCCGACTCGCTGCGAAGGAGTGAACGGGCGAACGCACCTGCCCGGCGAGGCCGGCTGGCACCGACCCAGGTTCCGTTCGACATGACCGCTCGCCGGACGCGCGGGTCCTGGTCCTCGGCAAGCTCTTCGAGGATTCCCAGCGGTGCCCTCGGGTTCGCCCCGACGGCGGCGCGGACGTCGCGATCGTGATCCGTGGCGAGTGAGCGCAGATCGTCGATGTGGCAGTTCGCGTGACGGGCGACGATCTCTCGGATGGTCCACGATGGATCGCCGGCGATCTTGTGGAGGCGTTCCGCGGGGGTCGAGGGGTGGGCGGCGACGAGTCGCCGGGCCGACGTGTTCACGAACCGACGGAGGACGTCGACGTCGAGCACGGTGCCATACCGAAGCGCGTCGAGTTCACGGCGGACGCCGTCCGGAAGATTCGGATGCTCGAACGCTTCCTGTCGGATGCCATCGTCTCCGAGCAGATGGACGCACAGCAGGTCGACACTGATGTCGGGTCGGCGAACGAGCGCCCGGCGAACTTTTTCGTCGGTCTCGGTGACGAAGGACGGAAAGGTGTCCGGCGCGGCCGAACCATTGGCGGCGACTGCCGCGCGGACGTCGTTGTCGCTGTCGAGGGCGAGCTCCCGGAGGTCGGCGTCGGTCGTGTTGGGATGAGCGGCGACGGACTGACGGACTCGCCAGTTCGGGGAGGTACGCAACACACCGAGCAGTGGCGCCGGGAACGCCGGCGACCGGAGAGCGACAAGCGCCGCCCAGGTGTGCTCCTCGAACACCGCCCGGAATTCGTCGGGTTCGATGGACGGGTCGGGCCGCTCACTCCGGAGGGGGTCGATCCCTCCTCGGCCGAGGAGCCGACCGATCGAGAGGGTGACCGGGTCATCAGCCGGACGTCCGATCAGCCCGGCGAGCACGTCGGCGTCGAGATCATCACGGGACGCGAGCGCCATGCGCACGTCGTCCGACGGGGATTGCGCGA
>JANPDB010000208.1:0-13334 GCA_031431255.1 Acidimicrobiia bacterium
CTTCATGATCGCTCAGAGCGATACCTCCTGTCACTTCGATCGCTCCCAGTCAGGGACAAGCTCAGCCGGCGTCAGCCGGGTTGACGTTGCGGCCGGGCAAGATCACCTCGTCGATCCGGCGGCGTACCCCGGCCGGAAGGATGAGCGGACCCAACCTCATCAGCTCGTCGAGCTGGGCGTACGTACGCGGACCGATGATTGCTGCGCTGACCGTGGGATCGTCGAGAACGAACGCCAGCGCCAACTGGGCGAGGGTCATCCCGGCTTCTTGGGCCAGCGCAGTGAGATCGGCGACGATTCGACGCTTCTCGATTCGGATCGCCTGATCGCGATGGTCGAAATGATCCGGTTGACGGACGGCGCGCGACTGCGCGTCTTCACCGTCCGCCTGGTACTTGCCGGTGAGCCACCCACCGTTGAGCGGCGCCCAGACGATCGCGCCCACACCGAGGCGACTGCACGCGGGCAGCACGTCGTTCTCCACGCCGCGAGCGAGCACGGAATACGGGGGTTGCTCACTGGTCGGGCGGAGCCATCCGCGACCGCCGGCGAGGCGGTGGAGTTCCGCGAGTTGCGTCGCACTGAACGTCGAGGTGCCGATCGATCCGACCTTGCCGGCAGCGAACAGGGCATCGAACGTCTCGAGGGTCTCCTCCATCGGCGTCACCGGGTCGGGCCGATGCATCTGATAAAGATCGATGTGATCGGCCCGAAGCCGCCGCAGACTGTCGTCGCACGCCTGCAGAATCCATCGCCGCGAAAGACCGGAACGACTCAAGTCACCGCCCATCGGATTGCCAACCTTCGTGGCCAGTACCACCCGGTCGCGCTTTCCCACGAGCGCCGCGCCGAGAATCGTCTCCGAGGCCCCGTCGTCGTACATGTCGGCCGTGTCGAACAGGGTGATTCCTGCGTCGAGGGCACGATCGACCATCCGGTGACACTCATCGACATCGGTGTTCCCCCAGCGCCCAAACATCATGGCGCCGAACGCGACTTCGCTGACGCGTCGCCCGCCGTGCCCAAGGGTGCGCTCGGAGATGATCACGTGACGACGACCGGTGCGGACATAGTTCGGACGGTACTCGCGACACGGCGAGTTCGGAGTCGCGCGGTGTCGACGATCAGTTCGTGGCCGAGGCCACGTCGTCGCTGACGAGTCGGCCGCGATCGAGCACGAGTTGCCGCACCCCGTGGAGGTGTGCGCGAGGGTCCGTGCAGGCGACGATCACCGTGCCACCGTCGGCGACGACGTCGTGAAGACAGGCCAGCACGGTTGCGGCGTCGACGTCGGAAAGACCGGCGAACGGTTCGTCGGCGAACACGATCTCCGGGGACGAGACCAGCGCCCGGGCGACCGCGGCCAGACGCACCTCGGCGCCGGACAGCACCGCCGCCGGGAGACCGATGACCGAGCCCAGCCCGACCATGCGCAACGTCTCTTCGGCCGTGCCCCGGGCCATGGCCGGGCTCACGTCGCTGGCCAGGAGCGGGATCTCGACGTTCTCGGCGACCGTGAGATCAGGCACCAGGAACGGCATCTGCGGCACGAATCCAGCACTTATGGCTTCGCGCATCGCCCGGTCATCGGGATGGATCGACTCGAGCCGTTCACCGCCAACCAGCCCGCTGCCTTGCGTCGGCGCGTCGAACCCGGCGAGAAGCCTGAGCATCGATGTCTTCCCGCTCCCCCGGGGACCGCTCACGACGGTGAGCGACGTCGCCGCGACGGCAAGCGTGACGGGAGCGAGGGAGATCGTCGCCACGTCCCGAAGCTCGATGATGAGGTCCGTGTCGTCGATGGCGTCGCCGCGTAGGACGATCTCAATCGGTTCATCGTCATTCACCGGGCGGCCGGAGGTGAGCGAACGGGGTGCCGGCGACGTCGCCACGGAATCCGGACCGGACGCTGGCACATCCAGACGGCGATCGACATAGGGCCAACCGAGAGCGCCAGGCTCCCAATCGAGGTGCGATGCCGCCATCGCGTTGATGGGCCGGGCCGTCTCCACGGGGGTGTCGGCCAGACCGGAGGCAACCGGTGCGGGGTGCGCTGAGGAGGCATGGGCACCGTGCCCGGTCGTCCGAGCGGGTGACGGGTCGGGGGTTCGCGGAACCGACGCCGGCGAGCCGGGGAGCACCGCGGACTCGGCGCCTTCATCGACGGTCGGCCACGTGGCCCAGGTGCCGGTCGCTCCCGCGGCCGACGAACCGCCCGACGCGACCGGAGACGTTCCTTCGGGTGCCGGCGGGATCGGGGCGGCTGGGGGTGTCTCCGGGAACACGAGGTCGACGACAGCGGCGACCGGTTCACGGCGGGGCAAAACGCCGAGCGAGAGCAACGAGTCGTCGCTGACCGCGATCACCGTGAAGCCGCTCCGTTCGGCGAGGTCGGCGCTGAGCGGTACCAGCAGGGGACGGTCGCCGACGAGGACCACGCTCACCTCGTCGAGTGTGAGCCCCGCCATGGTCTCGTCGAACGCAAGATGTCCGTCGGGCGGTCCCGACGTGTCGTTCGGAGAACCTCCGGACATACGACCTCCTTCGGTCGGCGCGGCGGCGTCGGCACCGGCAAGCTCGATCATGGTCACGTCGTTAGCTTCGGCATCGCGCCGCACAGACTTG
Source organism: Acidimicrobiia bacterium (assembly GCA_031431255.1). Lineage (GTDB taxonomy): Bacteria > Actinomycetota > Acidimicrobiia > Acidimicrobiales > JANYDT01 > JANLQX01. The sequence goes on from JANPDB010000208.1 coordinate 2,626, forward strand.
AACGACGGCTCATCGACGACACGTCAGCGCATCGACGCGGTCACGACGACGACTGAGTACGGCGGCAGGCCGATGACGGTCCCGGACTTGACCGTCGCCCGGCCCGCACGGAACCCAGTCGGAGCGCCGTCGAACGTGTACGTCTTCACCTTCGAGAGTGATCCGCAGTTCGTCGTCGTCACGGAAGCGCTGAACCGCTTCGCCCGGTCCGTGTTCACGAACACACTCACCAAGTCGGAGTCGTCGTCATTCGTGGACGAGAACACGGAAACGGCATCGGACGAGCTGGCCGTCTCCACCGAGTTGTCCAGGAACCTTCCGCCCTTTCCGTCGAAGTTCCGGAACGCCCGGAACGCCCAGAACGTCGGGCTTTTCGCCGGTGGCGCCGTCCAGTAGAACGCAGCTGTCACACCTTCGGTCCCGAAGCGGCCGAGGGCGATGGCCGTGGCCAGTCCACCGCTCATGTGTCCCTCGCCACCGAAACTCCACTCCCCGATCGACAGTCCCGTGCCCGCGTAGTTGTCGTTGATGAGCTTGCGCAGGCGCGGCAGCAGCGCGACCGGCTCACCGATCCACGACTCATCGACGTAGGTCGGGTCCCACAGCGCCCGTGTGCTGCGGATCCGCAGCTTCGCCGTGTCTCGATCGAGACCGCCGACACCACCCCCGTAGACGTTGGTCTGCTGCGGGTAGAAGTGGACGTCCAACACATCGAGGAGACGCTGACCAGTTCGGTCCTGCTGCTCTTTCATCTTGCGGAGGTACCACGCAAGGAGTGGGACGTCGCCCTTCGACTTGCGATCCGGAGCCTTGTCGAACCCCGCTTCGGCGTCGGCTGCGGAGTAGAAGTACGCGGGCCAGCCCCACGACGCGGGTCCCGCCACGACCGCCGTCGGATCCGCGGCCTTGATCGCTGTGGCGTAGCGGACACCCTTGTCGAGCACTTCGTCGTACGTGGTCGCCTCAGGGTGGACGTCGCGATGCGTGTCGTTCCACAGCTCGAGCTCGTTGTCGAGGAAGTACATGTTGGTGCGGCCCTTCAGCGATGACGCGACCCATTGGCGGACGTCGTCGGGCCCGACCGCCACACTGGTCGTCCTCGGATCGGGCGGCGGGAGCTTCTTGCCATCGGCGGCCCGGCCGTTGCCGATGTCGGCATATTCGGGGTCCGTCGCCTGCTGGCGTCCGAACGAGGAGACCGGGAACGAATAGGCGGAGGCGTCCTTGGCGACCCAGCCGAGCATCGGCACGGTCACCGCGTTCAGACGACCGGCCTCCTTGTTCTTGGCGAAGAACGTCTCCAACGCATTGCTGGTGTTGTCCGCGATCGTGACGTTTCGCCAGTAGTAGTCGAGCGCGACGTTCCAGACGTTGCCGAGCTTCCAGTTGAAGCGCGAAGTCGGATTGCCTCCCCACCGGTTGATCGTCGCTCCGAGCTTCGAAGGGTCAGCGGTGAGGTAGCTCGCGCCGGAGAACCCGATGCCGTAGATGCGGGGGTCGATCGATTTGCGCTTGGGCGATTGGCAATCAATCGTCACCGTCGTCTTCGCCGACGTCGCGGCGGACCCAACTCTTGCCACCACCCGGGGCTTGGCCTCGATCGACGCAAACTCGACGATCGTGCCGATCGGAAGCTGACGGTTCGGCCGCAACCGGATCTGGTAGAAGCCGAGGCTCGGCGAGAACTGGGCGACCGGGATCGACACCGTCCGGAACCCGTCGGCGCCGACCGGAGTCTTCGGGACCGCGAAGTCGGTGACGACATCGCTCTGCCCGACTGCCGCCAGGCCGATCTGGAGAAAGTCGCCGAGATCGGTCGAAGTGCGATAGCGGAGGGTGACCTCGGCCGCTTCGAGCGGTTGGCTGTTGCGATCCAAAAGCCACCCCTGCCAGTTGCCCATGTCGATTCGAGCGGTCGGTCCGAATTCCCTGACTGCCGACCAGCCGTAGTCGTTCCAGCCATTGCGCAGCCCGCCGTTGTACACCGCGAGACCCGCAGTGTTCGCCGGAGACGGCGTCGAAACGGCGACAGGTGTCACTCGCGGCGCGTCCTTGGGTTTCGCCGTCGCCGAGGACGACTTCGCCGGCGTTTGCCGTGACGTCGTCCGCTTCGTCGCCCCGGTCGTGACGACCAACAACGCGGCGAGCGCTGCTACCTGCACGACAAACACGGCCGATCGGCCGTGTTTGAGGGGAAGACGACGCTGTTTCACACACTCACCTGCTTCCCGCCCACCCTGGGTCGATCACCGGTCGAACGACCGTTCATGAGTTTCTCGCACCCGCCGGGCCCGCATCGCCGAACCCCGTTCAGGCGATCGGGACCGGGGGCTGGACGAACACGACTCAATCGCGTCGGGTCACGACCCCGACGATACGGTTCCGGCCCGTCATCGTGATCGTGCGCTCGAGATCCGCCCGCATCGTGCGGCCGAGACGCGCCACCAGCACCGCTCCGTTGACCGCGCGCACGATCGGAGCAGCCGCGGGATTGTCGATCAGTGCGTCGACGGCGACGATGGCGCGATCGCCACGGGCTTCAGCGGCGCGAATCATCGCGATGATCCGATCGGTGTCGGCGACTTCGGCACCCTCGGCGGAGATCAGCGCCAGACGACGATTGGTGTTCGAGACGCCGACAACCACCAATCTCTCGGCGATGTCGAGTTCGGAAGCACCCGGGGTCGTCGGCACCAAGGCCAGCGATTTCCAGGACCACGAGCGGAGCTCGAACCACAGTTCTTGGTAGGGCCGTTCCGGGAGTTTCGCGAATTCGGTCGGTTCGAGGACCCACTCCTGCGGATGACGACCCTGAGCGGTTTCCTCGACCGGGTCCGCCTTGCGGCTGCGCCGGAAGCGCGATCGCGGCGATGCCGCCACGGGCAACGGCCCGGGGACGAAGGTTTCGATTGTCTCAAGTCGTTCAGCGATACTCACGATGCGCACTCCTCACCTGAGGGTTTCATCGGGGTCCCCGCCGAGGAACCTGAGTCCCAATTCGACCGGTCACGATCCTCACCATTGCGCTTCGTCCGGACCCACGGCGACGACGATCCCGCGAGATCCGGTGCGGTCGACCGCCCCTCTAGCTTCCACAGGAGATATCCGGGCACTCGGGCCAGCGCCGAAAGGCCCCGCCAACCGGTGCCCGAAGCCCGCCAGCCCGCCGCGACGTGCGACCCCAGCCCGGCTGCGGCGATGGCGGCGGGAAGCAGCGACGCGTCGAGCCGGCGGCGGAACAGAGTCGCTCCGACCGCGATGACGCTCGAGCCGAGCGTGAGCGCGGCGACCGTGCCGAGCGGCGGCACGAGAACGTCGATCGCCAGGTCGACGCGGCAGGCGTCGCGGTCCCGCACGCCCGAGCGGAGCATCTCGACCGCCCGCGGCCGAAGCGCCGCTCGACCCCGCTCCCACCGATCACGCTGCGATCGCGACCCCTCGTCCGTGGTCGGCATCTCGGCGAGGACCGAAGCACCATCGACGTAGGCGATGCGAACTCCCGCATCGGCAAGATCCATCCCGTGCTCGAGATCCTCCACGAGCGACGCTGCGCGATGCGGTGCGAGCTCGAGCGCCCGGCGCGTGAACACCATGCCGTTGCCCCGAAGACCGCACGACAGGCCGAGGGCTTCCCGTCCTGACGACCGGACATCGTGGAAACAGGCGAACGCCACCGCGAGCAGCTGGGTCCGCCAGGAGTCGTCGGGATTGCGGATGCCGTAGCGGACCTGGAGGGCTTCCTCCCCTGCCGCGATCCGTCCTGCGCACAGCGCCAACAGGTTCGGCGAGACCGCCGAGTCCGCATCGACGACAACGACGGCATCAACCCACGGATCGGCGAGCACCGGCGGGAGCACATCACTCAGGGCAAAGCCCTTCGAGCGTCGGACATCATCCGTTCGTTCGATGACCTGCGCGCCTGCGGAGCGGGCGACCGATGCGGTGTCGTCGGTGCAATTGTCGGCGATCACGATCACGCGAAACGAATGCCTCGGGTAGTCGACGGCGCGCAGGCTCGTGATCGTCTCGGTGATGCCGAACGCCTCATTGTGGGCCGGCACCACGAACGCGAAACGCACGGATCGGTCCGCACCCGTCGCCGGACGATGCCGTTTCGACGCAGCGGTGAGGATGCCGAGGTAGCCGCCGGTGAACGCCGCCGGGAGGGCGACGGCAAAAGGCACCGATCGGATCGCTCGTAGGACCATCATGGGATGTCGACGAGCAACGGCAGATTCAATCGACGCGAGGCTTGCCACGGTTCGAGGATGCGACCACGCAGGACATCGAGCGCCGTCGTGACGAATGTGGCGAGGATCGCGGCACCGATGAACGACGCGATGATCGAGATCAGGCTGCCCGAAACGGGAGCCACCGGAACTTCAGGAACCGTGACGATGCGATAGCGGTAGGTGAACGCCGACTCGGCGTTCTTGAGCGAGACCCGAGCGTCCTGGAAGCGGAGGTCGTACTCCTTCTGGATGTCGAGAGCCGAACGAAGCGGGGATGAGTCGGGCAGGTTCCGGGCGTCGTCGGGTGGGATGTTCAGGTCGAAGCGGAGCTGTTCGACCTTCTTGTCGGCCTCGTTCTTGGTCTCCTCAACGATCCGGAGGGCGTCTTCGGCCGGTCCGACTTCGGCCGTGCGACGATCCTCGAAGTAGTTCTTGGTGGCCGCTTCGATGATCTTCGTGGCCACGACCGGATCGCCCCACAGCACCCCGATCTCCACGGTCTGCGTGTCGGGGACCTGCTTTTGCGACGCCGAACTCGTGGTCGACACCGAAAGGCTGGCCCGGAGCTGGTCGGCGACGCCTTTTCGTTCGGCGGACGCGTCCGGAGTTCCGAACAGCTTCTCGGTGAAGCCTCGGATCACTGACGGTATGCGACCTTCGCTGTTGCGCGAGTTCGCAACGAGCGCCAGTTCGTCGACGATTCGGTAGATGTTGTTGTCGGCTTTGATCGTGGGCTCGGCCAGTGACGCCGGGGGGTCGGCCTGGTCGGCTGACTGCCCGGGCAAGGTGATCTGACGGATCGCCGAGTCATTGCGGGCGATCAGCGTCGTCCCGGCGAAGTAGGCCTTCGGAACGGCGAGAGCAGCCAGTGATCCCAATGCGCTTGCGGTAAGGAACACGGCCGCCCATGACTTCTTGCGGCGACGGATCGAACGGAGGACGAAGCCGATCCAGAGCTTTCCCTGACCGAGGTCGAACAGGTCCCCGCCATCGATCGCCGGCGTCGCCGGCGCGTTCGTCACGGCCGCGGTCCCTTCGTCGTCGTCAGGCAGGAAAGCGCAACAGGTTGGTTCGGCATGTTCAGTGTCCCTTCGAACGATACGAGGTGATCTGCGCGCGTACGGCTTCCACGTCGAAAGCCTTGAGCAACACGAGATTCACCGCGTAGACGCAGACATCGGCAACCAACCGCAGCCAACTGAAGCCATAGTTCGACAGGATGCGGTCGACGAGCACGACCGGAATGGACGCGGCGAGGACCCGCACGAGCGTCGCGACGGTTCCGTCGTCCCAGGCGCGGCGGCCGAGCAGAACCAGCATGGCACCGACAACGACCACTTCGTTCGCGGCGGCCGCGAACCCGGCGACAACGCCGGCCCCTCCGGGACCGAACCACTCGATCCCGGACCGCTGGAACGCCAGGTTGAGCACCGCATTGAGGACAACCCCCATGAGAGCAACGCGCACGCCGACCCAGGCCCGGCCTAGGGCTTGGAGGAAGACGCTCGCCATGGTGATGAAGTAGGTCAAGCCGAGTACGAGCGCGAGCAGTCGGAGGCTCGCCACGGACGGGCGGAACTGCTCCCCCTGGAGTCTCACCACGACGTCGGCGTTGAGGGCCAACAGAACTGCCGACGGAATACCGAACACGATCGCGAACTCGAATGCGCGTCGAGCGAGTGCGTACAGCTCCCGGGTGGACCGGGTAGCCGCTCGCGAGGCCAGCGGCATGAGTACCCAGGGGATCAAGGGCCCGACGGCGAACGCCAGCGATGCGAGGTTCTGCGACACGCCGTAGTAGCCGACTTCGGTCTTACCGACGAGGAAGCGCATGATCGTCACATCGAGGAACATCGCACCGCCGGCGACGATTATCCCGGCCGAATAGGGGATGCTCGCTCGAAGGACCGGGGCAAACGCGCCCTCGGTCGGCCGCGCTCTCAGACGTAGCGAGTGGCGGGCGAGGACGCCGAAGGCGACGGTCTTGATGCCCTCCGCCACGACCCAGCCGGCAGGAACGGCGATCGGCCCGACACCGGCGCGTATCCCGCCCAGCACGAGCACGGCCCACAGCACCTTGGTGGGCAGCGTCACCCTGCGGATGCCGGACACCGCGCCGACCGCGTGCAGGCAGGCGGAGAAGAGCTCGCCCGTTTGGATCAAGAACCGGCTGATTCCGAACAGCAGCGCCAGCGCCAGTTCCAGCCGGGGCTTGCCGAGGCCGGTCAACACCGCAAGAGCGACCGCTACGGCGATCGTGGACGTGATCAACCGAAACACAATGACGGAGGGCAGAAACTCTCGGGCGTGATCGGGCCGGACGGCGACCTCTTTGCGGATGTAGGTGTCGAACCCGAAGGCGATGAACGACAACAACAGCGACATGGTCGCCTCGGCCCCACGGACCGCACCCCAGCGTTCAGGCCCGAGCCACCGGGGAACGATGAGCAAGACGGCGAAACCGATCAGCAGCGTGCTGCTCAGCGAGAAGCCGAGCGTGACCGCGTTCCCGAGGGCGTTGGCGGCATCGGAAGCGTTGTCGTCCCGTCTCGGCGCCGGGTCGCTGGGTCCTTCGTACTCGAGCGAAGCACCCATCGCTTCCGAAGGAACGTAGGGATTCGTCGACAGGTAGGCCGCAAAGGGCTCCCACCCGCGGTCTTGTTTCGTCCCCACCACAGCGGCAGAGCTCAGCGACTCGACGACTTCGCGGACAGCGAAGACCGGTCGCGCAATGACCGCCACGCGATGACGGCAAACAAGCGATCATCGACCAGATAGCGCCGCCAAAAGCGCCTCGGATTCCGGGTCAAGCGGTACACCCATTCGAGGCCGAATTCGCTCACCCACCGCGGCGCACGTTGCTGCTTCCCGACGAGGAAATCGAAAGTTGCGCCGACGCCCATGGCAACAGCCGGGCGATAACGATCGGCGTAACGGCCGAGTGCGTACTCCTGCTTCGGGCTCCCGAGTGCGAGGAGGAGGAGGTCCGGGGCAGTCGCACAAGCTTCGTCCAGAGCGCTGGAGAAGTCGGAATCGTCACCATCGGGATCGAACAGCGGACTCGACGTGCCGACGATTCGGAGTCCGGGCACGAGATCGTCGAGCTTGCGGGTGAGGGCTCGGCATACCTCTTCGGTCGCACCCATCAAGAAGACCGACCCACCGGCGGCCTGCAAGGCTCGAAGCAACGGGACCGTCACGTCGGATCCACTCACCTTCTCGGGCACCGGCGTCTTCAGTGCCCGCGCCAACCAAACCAAAGGCTTGCCATCGGTCAGCGAGAGATCGGCTTTGGCGTAGATCGAGCGAAGCTCGTCGTTGCGATCCACCAGGCAGACATGATCGACGTTCGGGGTGACCACGAAGCCACCGCATTTCGCGCCGATCATCGCCATGATGTGGTCGACGGCACCGTCCAAGGTGACGGGATGAACGCGAAGACGACCGAGTTCGATCGGGGTTGGTAGCACGTGCGCCACGACGACGCGGTCGACGGTCATGGTCGCTCCCCTGCCCAACGATTGGCAATCGCCGACACCGGCGATTGGACCACCGAACCGGGCGCCACATCGGAATCGACGACCGCGTTGGCACCGATCTTGGTTCCGGAGCCGATCACGATCGGCCCGAGCAGGATCGCTCCAGGCATCACGTGCACGTCAGCCGCGAGGGTCGGCGAGCCGACTGCACGCTTCGACGGGTGCATCGACTCCCCGAGCGTCACGTTCTGGAACAACAGGCAGTTCGGCCCCACCCGAGCGCTGTGACTGATCACCAAGCCGTTGCCGTGCACCACGCTGACCCCGGGCGCAATCTCGGCATTCCAATGGATCTCGGCGCCGTAGTTGTGGCGGAGCAGGCGGCTGACCACCTGCGCTCCACCGGGAATGCGCAGGTCGCGGACGAGACGCATGAACCGCACCACGATCAGCATTTGAAAGCCAACCTGGGTAACCGCCGCAACGAGGAGCCCGCGGTCGCGCATCGAGGGACCGTCCGTCGGGTAGCGCTCCCGAAGCCGACGGGACGTCTCGTAGTCCGCGCGAACGGCGTCTCGGAAGTTCGTCAGCGCCGTCATTGCTGCCCCGAAGCCGGGCCACCGCGAGCACGTCGGCGCCAGCCGGCGAGGGACCGAGTGATCGCGACCGGCGATCCGATCTCGTGTCCAACTCCAGCGAAGTAGTCCAGCGCGTAGGCGATCGACGCGGCGTGAAGCGCAATAGAACTCCGGCCGCGCCGATCGAACTGCTCACCGGCCCAATACGCGCCGACCGCCCCGAATCGCCCGAGCGGGGGCACGGATGCGGCCAGCAGGGCAGCCGGCCACGTTGCCGTCGGAAGCTGCGGGAGGAACGCCCACGGGCTCACCGTGACGTTCGCCGGGTGGCGTCGAGAAATGAGGACGTCGAGCTCACCATACAGCCGACTCCGCCGATGCCAGGTGCCGACATCACGGTGATCGCTTCGATGCTCGTTCCAAGCATCTTCGGAGAAAACCAGTGACGCGCCCGCTTCCTCGAATCGAATGCCCAGTTCCCTGTCCTCCAAGCGTCCGAGCGACTGGTCGAACCCTCCGACTCGGTCGTAGAGCTCACGACGGAACGAGACGTTGCCGGTGCACAGCCTTCCACCGTCGAGCCGGAGGTCGCCTCGACGGTGGGCGGCGACGAAGCGATCGAGGGACTGCTGATGAAACCGTTCGAACAGCGAAAGAGAACGACGATCCTCCGCACCACGGATCTGGCCCATCACGACGTCAGCCCCGATCCTCTGTGCCGAGACGTGAGCAGCGAGGAAGGTCTCAGGAATCACCATGTCGTCGTCGACGATAACGACCAGCTCTCCAGCGGACGCTTCGATCCCGCAGTGCCGAGCGAGGGCGGGGCCGCCATTGCGCTGGGTGATCACCTGCATCGGGAACGGATAGAAGCGAGCTTGTAGCTCTGGGGCAACGGCCCGGGCACTCCCGTCATCGACGACGACGACTTCGAAGTCGCCCTCGAACGGTTTCTGGTTACCGAGATCATGAAGAAGCCACAGCAGCGAATCGAGACGGTTGTATGTGGCGACGACCACCGAAACGAGCGGAGCCATCGAACCCATAATATTCGAGCATCGGCATCGTCAGTGCGATGCTTGACCTGCGCCGGCGCTCCTCGAGAAGCAAATCGGTTGCCGTTCCGCCTCGCCTCGTCATCTCGAGACGAGCGGAGGCCAACGAACGGGATCGGACCGGTTCCAGGTTCAGGGTCAAGGAACACTGCCGACACGTCGATACGGACTGCGTGTTCCGTCGGGTCCCTCTCGCTTCAATCCGCTGCACCCATCGCTCGGACCGATCGATGTTCAGCCTCTCCGCGCGGGCCGCTCGCGACCTCACTCTTCGCGAGTCGTTGACGAAAGTGAGCACTGTACGAGAGCTGTACGATGACACCGCTACCGAGGAGCAACATGTCTGAACCGCTCTTGAATACCTCTGTTTCCGACAATGGATCAGAACTGGCCGATTTCTCCGCGGCGGAGAGCGAAGCGCCTCGCGGCAACGTCTGGCTCCGCCGCCTCCTCGTGTTGAGTGACTCGCTCGGCATCACTTTCGCCTGGCTACTCACCTCGATCACGATGCTGTCGAGGCAGCCGTGGTGGTCAACATCCAAACTTGGGTTCCTTCCGGTCGTCCTTGCCGTCACCCTGGCCACGATCGCCGGAGCCAAGCTCTACAAGGCGAGGGTCTGCAGCGTTCGCGCCGTCGAAACCGCCACCCTCATCCGGGCTGGCGCAGTTGCGAGCTCTGCCTGTTGGCTCATCGCGGGCCGAGTCGGCGCTGATGCAGTCCGGGTCTCGACGGCCCTCACGTCGGGCGTGCTCTCCTTCGCGTTCGTGATGACCTTTCGAACGCTCTACCGTGCCGCGCTCGAGTCGGCGCGAAGCGGAGGGCGTTTCACCCGTCCTGTGCTTCTTGTCGGCACCGGGGACGAGGCGTACGAACTCGAACAGATGATTGCCGACGAACCTGAGCTCGGCTACCGGGTCGTCGGCGTCGTCGGTCGGGCCGCCGAAGCGGCAGAACGCAAGTTCGCCGCCCCGTACGTCGGGCAGATCGCGGATGTCGTTGAGCTCGCCCGAGCCAGCGGTGTCAACGGCGTCATCATTGGTTCCTCCTCGCTCGGGTTTCGGGAGCTGAACCGGACGGTCCGTGTGCTCCTCGATGCGGGGATCCACATTCAGGTCTCGGGTGGGCTCCTCGGCATCAACGCCAGCCGGTTGCGGTCGAATCCGATCGGAAGGGAGGCGGCGTTCTATCTCGAGCAAGTCCAGCTGACGGGCTGGCAGTCCAAGGTCAAACGCGCACTCGACCTCGTGCTCGGCACGCTGGCGCTCATTCTCACGGCTCCGGTCATGACGCTGTTTGCGATCATGGTCCGGCGAGACGGTGGAAAGGCGATCTTCCGTCAACAGCGGGTGGGACACAACGGCAAG
>JANPDB010000209.1:0-1903 GCA_031431255.1 Acidimicrobiia bacterium
GGGTTGGCGTTGATGAACTCGTCCATCTCGACGGGGTACCCGGCGGCGATGACGGCGAGACGATCTCGTCGATCCTCGATCAGCTTGACGAGGGTGTCGATCGCCTCGCGGCCGAAGTCGTTGGCCCCGCCGCGGGCCAGCGCGTAGGCCTCGTCGATGAGCAGTACACCGCCGTCGGCCCGATCGAAGACTTCCGACACCCGCAGCGCGGTCTGCCCGACGAAGCCGGCGACGAGTTGCGAGCGGTCCGTCTCGACGAGCTGTCCCTTCTCGACGACGCCGAGTGTCCGGTAGATGCGGGCGAGCAGACGGGCGACCGTGGTCTTACCGGTGCCCGGGTTGCCGGTGAAGACGAGGTGGCGGCTCGACTCGATCACCGGGAGGTCGTGCTCCTTGCGCAGGCGCTGCACCTGGAGCAGGTTCGTCACGAGCTTGACCTCGGACTTCACCCCGGACAGGCCGACGAGTGCGTCGAGTTCCGCGAGCAGATCGTCGATCGGCTCGGGCGGGGGGAGTGCCGGTTCGGCCATCGGCACCGGAGCGTCGGTGGTTGTTGCGGCGGCCGTCGGTCCCGATCCCGGCCCAGGTGCGGGTGCCGGCGGCTGGGCCCGGCCGGGCCGCGGCACACGGTTGGCCTCGAGGGCCCGTACCGCCATCGTGCGGAACGCGTCGAGCGCGGCCAGCTCGGTCATGGTCGGCTTCGAGTCGAGGGCCACCACCAACTGGGCCATCGCCATCGCGCTGGAGTAGTACGTCCATGCGGTGGACGTGCCGTTGCGACCGTCGGCATGGAGGAGAAGGTCGAAGAGCGGCGACGGCGCGTCGAGCCATTGCTTCTTGCCGGCCAACAGACCGGAGCGGCGGACGTCATCGGGGCTGGCCATTCCGAGCTGGGTGGGAAAGCGGGGACCGAACGTGGCGAGCATGGCCCACAGTTCGTCGTCGGTGTGGCGGCCGTCGGCGTCGACGATGGCGCAGCACAGGTTGAAGGCCTCGACCGTGGCGTCGTCGGTGGCCTGGTCGATCGTCGACGGCCGACCGGTGGCGAGGGCGAGCGCGTGCACCGCCTGGGCGATGGGAGCGACAAAGGCCTCGACGGTCGGCGTGAGGACTTGGGACCCGGGTGAAACCACGCACGAATGCTGGCACACGTGGTCGCGCGAACGGGTCGCGGGTGGGTTACCGACCCTTCGGTCAGACGAGGGCCGAGTAGATGATGTTCTTCAGCTGGCCCCGGAAGTTGAACGTGCTCGACGGCACGAGCTGGGTGAGGAAGATGACGACCATGTCCTCCACCGGATCGACCCAGAAGATCGTCGACGCCGCGCCGCCCCAGTAGTAGTCACCGTGACCCAGGGTTCCTGTGGCCACCTCGCCGAGGGTCTGGGCGAAGCCCAAGCCGAACCCGACCCCGTCGTAGGCCGTCTCGGAGAACCCGCCCATCGACATCTGGGTGAGATCCTGGCCGTCGGCCAGGTGATTGCGTCGCATCAGGTCGATCGTGCGCGGCCCGAGCACCCGGTGTCCGTCGAGCTCACCACCGCGTCGGAGCATCTCGGCAAAACGGAAGTAGTCCGCCATCGTGCCCAGGAGTCCGCCACCGCCGGAAAGGAGCGCGGGTTCCTTCAGGAAGATGCTCGAGGACGGAGCGTCGAGCGGTGTGAGGGACTTATCCCGGCGTCGCCCATAGCACGTGGTGAGCCGGTCGACCTTCGCCGGCTCCACCCAGAAGCCCGTGTCGACCATTCCGAGAGGACCGAGGATCTCAGAGTGCAGATAGTCGTCGAACCGCCGGCCCGAGATCACCTCGACGAGGTACGCGCACATCTCCGTGGCGAGGGAATACATCCAGCGCTCGCCCGGGTGGAAGCGAAGCGGCACGTTGGACAGTTGGTTCGCGAGT
>JANPDB010000210.1:0-4226 GCA_031431255.1 Acidimicrobiia bacterium
ACGGTCAACCTCGACCGGGCCATCCAACTCGCTTCGGAGCTCGAGGACGAAGAACTCCTTCGCAAGATGCGCTCGTCATCGTGAACCTCGTCGATGCGAACGTCTTGCTCTACGCGGTGAACGAAGACGCCGGACATCACGAAAGCGCGAAGCGCTGGCTCGATGGTGCGCTGAACGGGTCGAGCTCCGTGGGCTTCCCGTGGATCTCGCTGCTGGCGTTCCTGCGCCTCTCCACGAAGGTCGGGCTTTTCCCGGCGCCGCTGCCCGTCACCCAGGCCCTGTCCATCATCGACACGTGGACCGGCGCACCATCGGCGATGGTCGTGCACCCGACCACAAAGCACTTCGAACACTTGCGGGAGTTGCTCTCGGTCGCAGGAACGGGTGGCAACCTCGTCTCCGACGCCCACCTGGCCGCGCTCTCCCTCGAGCATCGGGCAACGGTGATCACCTACGACGCCGATTTCACCCGCTTTCCCGGAGTTCGGAGTGAACGACCCTCGTAACGTGGACCGGCCTTACTTGGCGAGCACGCTCGAAGGGAGGCGGTACTTGGGTGACTTGATCAGGGCGTCGATCAACCGGAGCTGTCGATACGGGAAGCCCGGCTGCAGATAGGCATCGGCAGGTATCTGGCTGGCAATCGTGGCGTGGATGGACGGAACCTTCGACCAGTGAGCGCTGGGGCGGAAGTGATGGGCGGTGTGGTAGCCGAGGTTGCCGGTCCAGAAGTTGTACAGCGGCTGCACCACGTTGGTCGTGGCACCGAACACGGGGTCGGTCGGCCGACTCGAGTGGTGATCGTACGTCGCCCAGGCGGTCCCGAAGAGCATGAACGCCGGCATGACGACGAAGATCATCGTCCCGGCGAACGGCCGCAGGTAGACGACAACGGCGATCGCGGCGAAGACCGGGACGAGCATGCGGACGAACACGGCCCGATACTTCGGATAGCTCTTCCCGGCTTTCCACGCCCGGTAGTACGCGGTGATCCCGGTGACGAACGAGTACTCGATCCGGCCCATCGGCAGTCCGCTCCGTCGCCGCCACCGCGACTCGTCGGCGCTCTGGTCGAGGTAGTTCTTGTGGTGTCCGACCGTGTGGTGCAACGTCCAGGTATGGCTGGTCACACCGGTCTGCAGGGCGTAGACGACTTCAAGCGCGCGATTGAGGATCCGGGAGTTGAACGTGGACAGGTGCTGATGGTGATGATTGAAGGCGCAGGTCATCCCCTTCGGCAGGATTGACGCGGCGCAGTACAGGACGACCAGGAATGGGTTGCCCACGAACAGGCAAACTGCGAGATCGATGAGGCCGATCGCGAGGAACACCGCCACTCGTGGACGATCCGACGGGTAGCGAAAGGCTGATGCCATAAGGCATAGATCGTACGGCAGCCCCGCGCCTTACCACGTGCAGGTCGACTTTTCAGTCAGCGCGCATATGAGTCACGTCCCACACGTGGTGGACGGGATCGTGGAGCATGTAGCGGGCGAAGCTCTCGACGGTGAACCGCTTGTTGTCGCTTCGGTTGCCCGTCCGCTGCCACTGAGCACCGTCCACCCCGGCGAAGGATGCGCTCAGCCGACGCTGGGCCTCCACGAGTTCGGCGGACACCGCCGCGGGGTCCTGCTCCCGGTAGCGGTCGGTCACCGCGGTCTCGTCCTGATCCCAGTTCGGGTAGTGCGGGTCGTCTTGACCCAGCATGAGGTGCAGGCGGTAGTCGTAGAGGCGGAACACGTCACGAACGTGACAGGCGTACTCGAGGGGGGACCACACTCCTGCGGCGGGACGATCGCGGACATCGGGTCGCGCGAGCACCTCCACCCACGTGTCGGCGTTTCCCTCGAGTCGGCCCGGGACGGTCGCCAATTCAAGTCCGGGGGCATCGAACCCGCAGTCGTCGCACTTCGCCTCGAGCACCCAGGTCCAGTCCTTGGTCTCCGGCACCACGTCGTCGAGTTCGCTCATGACGCATGACGGTAGGCGCGCTGGCGCCCAAGGGTCGGTGGAATTTCCCGGACCAGTAGCCTCCGTGACGATGACCGCACCGCCTCCCTCCACCTCCATTTCCCGGGTGATCCTCCACGGCCCCGGCGTGACGATCGACGACGTCGTCGCCGTTGCCCGCCACGGCGCAACCGTGGACCTCAGCGACGAAGCGATGGAAAGGATGGCCACCGCTCGCGCGATCGTGGAGCGCCTGGCCGAAGGCGATCCCGTGTACGGGATCTCCACCGGGTTCGGGGCGCTCGCCAACGTGTCGATTCCCCAGACCAGGAGGGCCGATCTGCAGGTCGCGCTCGTCCGGTCCCACGCCGCCGGCATGGGACCCCTGGTCGAGCGCGAGGTCGTACGTGGGCTGGCCTTCCTCCGGGCCCGCACCTTGGCCCTCGGCTCGAGCGGAGCGCGGCCGGCGACGGCGCAGGGACTGGTCGATCTCCTCAACCACGACATCGCCCCCCATGTGCACGAGCACGGATCGCTCGGCGCGAGCGGTGACCTCGCTCCGTTGGCCCACGTGGCGCTCGCCCTCATCGGGGAAGGAACCGTGGATCACCATGGGACCGCCAAGCCGGCCGCGACCGCGCTCGCCGAAGCCGGACTCCGGCCTCTCGTGCTCGCCGAGAAAGAAGGCCTTGCGCTCACAAACGGCACCGACGGCATTCTCGGCATGCTCTGCCTCGCCGTGGCCGATGCGAGGTCGCTTCTCACGCACGCCGATATCGCCTGCGCGCTTACTGTCGAGGCCCTGCTCGCCACCGACCGACCGTTCGCGGCAGATCTTCAAGCGCTCCGTCCCCATCCCGGACAAGCCGCGAGCGCGGCGAATCTCTGCGCGTTGCTCGCCGGCTCGGAGATCGTTGCCAGTCATCGCCATGGCGACAGCAGGGTGCAGGATGCGTATTCCGTGCGCTGCACACCGCAGGTGCACGGCGCGGCGCGTGACACGCTCGAGTTCGTCATCGGGGTCGTCGAGCGAGAACTCGCGTCGGCCATCGACAACCCGATGGTGCTCGCCGACGGACGGGTGGAGTCGTGCGGCAACTTCCACGGTGCTCCGCTCGGTTACGCCGCCGACTTCCTCGCCATCGCCCTGACCGACGTGAGCGCGATCTCCGAGCGACGCATGGACCGCATGCTCGACCGCACGCGGTCACACGGCCTTTCGCCGTTTCTCGCCGAGGACCCGGGCGTCGATTCCGGAATGATGATCGCCCACTACACCAGCGCAGCGATGCTGAGCGAGAACAAGCGTCTCGCCCACCCGGCGAGCATCGACTCCGCACCGACCTCGGGCATGCAGGAAGACCACGTGTCGATGGCCTGGGGGGCCGCTCGCAAGCTGCGCCTCATCATCGACAACGCCCGCCGCATCCTCGCCGTCGAATGTCTCATTGCGGCTCGTGGCATCGACGCTCGGGCACCGCTGACGCCGGCCGTCGGGACGGGTGCCGCACACGCCCAGATCCGGGGCATCGTCGAAGGCATCGGCCCCGATCGCTACCTCGCCCCAGAATTGGCGCTGGGTGAGGAACTCGTCCGTTCGGGCGCCATCATCGACGCGGTCACAGCAGTCGTTGGCCCGTTGGCTTGAGGCACAGCGGTTCGCTCAGTCGATGAAGTCGACGAGCCGCCGCGCGCCCGCCAGGATGGACGGCCATGAGCGCATCGTGGCCCGCCAACGCTGACCCGAACGTGTTGCGCCTCGGCGCCCACGTCGGCCAGCAGAACATGTCGATGGACGAGATGCGTTCGCTGTGGCGACGCCTCGACGCCCACCTCGACTGGATCTCGTGCTGGGACCATCTCTACGAAGCCCCGCCGGCCGGTGGCACGCTCGATCACTTCGAGGCCCTCACCGTGCTCGGCGCGCTTGCTACCTCCACCGAACGAGTTCGGGTCGGATGTCTGGTGTTCTACGTCGGGTACCGCTCCCCCGGCGTGCTCGCCAAAGCGGCAACGACCCTCGACCACATCTCGGGCGGACGATTCGACCTCGGCCTCGGTTCCGGGTGGCATGAGCAGGAGGCGAGGGCGTTCGGCTATCCGTTCCCGCCGGTGAAGACCCGCTTCGACATGCTCGACGAAGCCGCCACAATCATCCGCAGCCTCCTCACCAACGATCGCACGACATTCACGGGCGAGCACTTCTCCGTCGACGACGCATCGTGCCTTCCGCGACCGATACAAGCGCGCTTACCGATCTGGATCGGTGGGGCCGG
>JANPDB010000211.1:0-3067 GCA_031431255.1 Acidimicrobiia bacterium
CTCACAGGTCGACCTGCATGCCGAGCTCGAACACGCGGTCCGTCGGGAGTTTGAAGAACTCGGCCACGTCGGTCGTGTTGCGGCTCATCGTGCGCATCAGCGACTCCCGCCAAGGACGCATGCCGTCACCCGGTGAGGGTCGGAGATTCTCCCGACCGAGGAAGTACACGGCGTCGCGGACGTCGACGGCGAGGTCACTGGCCAGGTCGGCGTGGACGTCGTATTCCTCCATGAAGCCGTAGTGCATGGTCACCGCCCGGACGCCGAAGCCGAGGTCGCTGGTCTCGACGCGCCTCGCCCGCTCCACGTAGGGGGATTCCTCGTTGAGGATCGAGACGACGTACACCCGCTCGTGGAGGATGCGGTTGTGGCGGACGTTCGCCTGGAGGGCGGGCGGAACGAGCCCGGGCTCGGAAAAGAGGAACACGCCGGTGCCCGGTACCCGAGTGACGGGGCTCTTCCCGCCGGTCACCGAAGCGATGTATTCAGGGAGACGGATGGCGCCGCGTCGGAGACGCTTGGCCACGACCGCGCGGCCCGTCTTCCAGGTCGTCAGGAGCGTGAAGATCACGATGCCGACGAGAAGCGGGAACCACCCACCCGCCGGGATCTTGAACAGGTTGGCGCCCAGGAAGACGGCATCGACGAGGAGGAGTGGCGAACAGATGACCCACGCTTTGGTCTTCGACCAACCGAAGTGGTGCTGGGCCACTTTGGCGAAGATCAGGGTGGTGATGAACATGCACGCAGTGACGGCGAGTCCGTAGGCGGCGGCGAGATTGCTCGACGAACGAAAGCCGAGTACCAGGAGCACGCACGACACCATGAGGGCCCAGTTGATTTGGGGGATGTAGATCTGGCCCCGCTCGGTCTTGGAGGTGTGGCGGATCTCGACGCGTGGGCTGTAGCCCAGATTCACGGCCTGTTGGGTGAGCGAGAAGGCTCCGGAGATGAGCGCCTGGGAGGCGATGATCGTGGCGACGGTGGCGAGGAGCACGAGGGGGAGGAGGGCCCAGCTCGGAGCCATCCGGAAGAACGCCTCGTGGAGGTACTCGCCGCGGTCCTGGAGGATCTGGGCGCCCTGCCCGAAGTAGTTGAGCAACAGGGCCGGAAGAACGACGAAGAACCACCCGAACATGATCGGTCGCCGGCCGAAGTGGCCCATGTCGGCATACAGCGCCTCGCCGCCGGTCACCACGAGGAAGAGCGAGCCCATGGAGAGGAAGCCCTTCCAGGGGTTGGCCTGGAAGTACCGCACCCCCCAGATCGGGTTGAGCGATCTCAGTACTTCCGGCGTCTGGCTGATGTTGTGCGTGCCAAGCACGGCAAGCGTGACGAACCACACGATCATGATCGGTCCGAACACCTGGCCGACCCGGCCGGTGCCCCAGCGCTGCACAGCGAAGATCCCGACGATGATCGTCACGGCGATCGGGATCACGTAGGGCGTGAACGTGTCGCTGTAGATCTCCAGGCCCTCGACGGCCGAGAGCACCGAGATGGCGGGGGTGATCATGCCGTCGCCGTAGAGCAGCGCGGTGCCGAAGAGGCCGAGCAGGAGCAGGATTCCTGAACCCACGGCGGCCTGCGAAGCGATACCGCTTCGCGGCTCGTTGTCTTTGGACTTGTGGGGCAGCAGCGCCGTGAGAGCGAGAATGCCGCCTTCGCCGTGGTTGTCGGCGCGCATCACGAAGAACAGATACTTGATGCTGATGATGATGATGAGCGCCCAGAACACGATGGAAAGCGCGCCGTAGATCACCGTCGGGTTGAACGGGATGGCGACGTGGTCCTTGTGCCCCTCCGCTCCGGTCACGAGCACGTGGGATCCGTGTCCGAGGGCTTCGCGGATGGCGTAGATCGGGCTCGTCCCGATGTCGCCGTAGACCACGCCGAGGGAGCCGACGGTGAGGGCCACCATCCGTCCGCGGGGAACGGGGCCGTGCGCTCCGCTCATGACGTGGAGTCGCCGTATCGGAGCGGTGAATGCTGAGCCAGGGGATTGCGGCGCATGGATCTCTCTTCGAAACGGAAAGATTTCGAGACTAACGGGCCTCTCGTGCCTACGTCGCGGGAGACGCCCGTTGGTCTCGAAATCTACGTATCCCCTGCTCGTCCAGCACCGGAAGTGTGCGCCAGCCACTCCTCGTGAACTCTTTCATCGAACGGCCCGTCACGTGAAGTTGACTTTTGGCAAGTCAAAACCTAGTTTTCCGGGCTGATTCCCATGGACGTGGTGCTGACAAAGTCTGATCGCGAGATGTTGAAGGCGATCTATCGACTCTCCAAAGGTGGTTCCGACGCGCATACCGGCGCGTTGGCGGAGCACCTCGGTCTTGTCCCCGGCACGGTCACGGCGGCCATCAAGCGTCTCGCCGAACGCGATCTGATCACCCACCGTCCGTACAAGGGTGTGGAACTGACGAGCGACGGCCGCGTCGCCGCGATCGCGGCGATCCGTCGCCACCGCATCGTGGAGCGATTCCTCGCCGATTACCTGGGCTACCCGTGGCAGGAGGCCGATCGCCTCGCCGGCTCCTTCGAGCACGAACTCCCCCAAGAAGTCGAGGACCGCATCTTCGAGGTCCTCGGACGACCGGCGACCTGCCCCCACGGCTTCCCTATTCCGGACGCCGAGACCGACCGGATCCCCCAGATGCCATCGCTCGACGAACTCGGCGCGGGCGACAGTGGTGTGATCGCACTCTCGGGCTCGACCGAACCGGAGATCCTCGAGTTCCTCGACTCGGTCGGCATCCGTCCGGGCGTGTTCGTCTCGATCGTCGAGAAGCATCCCTTCGACGGACCGGTCGTGGTCGACGTCGACGGACACCACCGCACCGTCGGTGAGCGCCTGGCCAAGAAGATCTTCGTCAAGGCACGCCACCTCGTGGCGGCCGAACACCCTGCGCGAGCCGAGACCGAGCCGGTCGACGCCCGCACGCCATCCCCCTCTGATCGGAAACGAAAGGAACTGTCAGCATGAGCAACCAACCGAGGTCGTCCTTCGACCGGTCAGACAGCACGAACGGAACCCCCGCATGAACGCATCACTGCTCGCGGCCGA
>JANPDB010000212.1:0-1844 GCA_031431255.1 Acidimicrobiia bacterium
CGCCCGCCGCTACACCCTGCACCTCCCCACCCGCTGGCCCTGGGCCAACACCTTCACCACCATCCTCAACAACCTCCGCACCATCAACATCACCACCTGAACGCGCTCACCGGCCCGCCCACGAGCGCTCCTGGCCGACGAAAACAAGCCCACCCAACACCCCGCCAGCTGACCTCAACGCGCCCCGCCCCACGACCAACACACCATGCGCGCATACGATCACACAGCAACGACCCACCAAGGCCATCCTCAATCCACCTGCGGTGGATTGAGGCTTAGGCGCACTGTGGGTCCTCCAAACCCCAGCGCGAAGGAATCACCCATGATCGCAACCGCCAACACCGAGACCAGGCAAGCCCGCTTCGATCGAGGCATGACAATACTGACGACCATCGACGGTGAAGGCGGCCAGAACGTGATCGCCGCACTGGCCGACATCTCGCCCGAACTCGGCCACCAAGTCGTTGCCTGGGCGTTTGGCGACATGTACGCCCGCGATGGCCTCGCTCCCCGTGACCGCCAACTCGTTACCCTCGGCATGCTCACCGCCCTGGGCGGCTGCGAACCCCAACTGGACGTGCACATCAACGCCGCGCTCAATGTCGGTCTTGCTCCTGAGGAGATCGTCGAAGCGCTCCTGCACTCCGCCGTCTACTGCGGCATGCCCAAAACACTCAACGCCACCTTCGTAGCCAAGAAGGTGTTCTCGGAACGAAAACTCCTGCCGGTGACAACGATGTGACGGCTCGGCGCGACCTCTCAGCAGTTCCAGCAGGCGAGCGATCAAGCGAAATCGGCAGCGCTCGACAACAGATCGAGCACACCGAACGACACCGTTGGCGTGACCCGGGCGAGCACACATAGCGGCGCATCGGGCGCGTCATTGAACCGTGTTTGGCGACCCCCGTGGGCCGCGTGATCTTGTCGAAGCACTCGATATCGACACGGCTCATCTCCGTCACTCGGTCGGTGTGGGCCCCACTACCGGTGCTCGAGCGGCGGGTCCGCGCCCATAGCGTTCGATCGTGGGAGTGATGCGAGGTGTGCGACGGGTCGGGACCGCGATCACAACTTCACTGACGATCGGCGCTCGGCTGGCCGGTGAGCGCGGTCAGCAGTGGGTGCTTCAGCCCGAGTGTCGATCTATCAACGTCGTTACGGGGTGTCGCGGAACATTTTGTGGGGCAGGAGCGAGTGCGCCATTCCGCTGGCGCTGTTACGGTGCCTCGAGGACGCTCAAGTGGACGGAAGTGGTCGACGTGACGGATGAAGAAGTCGAGGCTCTTGTTCTGATTGCGCCTTCGGCGATCCTGCTTGGTCGACGGTTGCTCGAGTATGACGAAGCTCGCGGCTGGATCAAGTTCGGGTTCGAAGGCAAGCCCGAGTTCCTCAATCCAGCTGGCCGCGTTCAGGGGGGCATGCTCACAGCGATGCTCGACGACACGATGGGCCCCGCCGTGCTGCTCAAGAGCGGTGGTGCTTTGTTTCCGTCGTCAATCGACATAAACATCAGCTTTGTAGCGGCCGCGAAGCCGGGACCGCTGGTCTGCGAGGGTGAAGTGGTGCGACTCGGCAAGACGGTGGGTTTCGTGGAGGGCCGGCTGATGGATAGCGATGGTCGGTTGATCGCGCGGGCCACGTCGAGCGTCATGCTCGTTCCTGCTGAGCGCGTCAACTGACGAGTCGGCGTACTACTCCCGGCACAACGGCGGTGCTTATCGGGCCGAAGTGTGCGCCTGTTGTGGGGGCCTCGATACGTGCGAGCGCCGTCGAAACCGGGTGTCACTATGCGAGCTGCAATGGGGTCAGGTACGACGACACGACCGGGTTGCAGCAGTAGATTC
>JANPDB010000213.1:0-1527 GCA_031431255.1 Acidimicrobiia bacterium
AGGAAGAACGAGCCGGTCGGGGTCGGGTACTTGGCGGTACCGACGGCGACGACGTCGCGCTGGATCTCCTTGCCGCTCTTGTAGACGATCAGGGTGTGGTCGGAGAGATCCACGAACATCGCATAGTCGTGCTGGTAGAGCGTGACGTCGCCGGCCCTGACGTAGCCGGTGCGGCCGTTGGGGCGCATCGGGATCTGCACCTTGTAGGCGTTCCCCTCTTGGGCCAGTACGAGGAACACGTGGCGGCCGCTGAAGTTCTTGCGGTTGTCGAGGCTGGCGAACGGCTTTGCCGAAGTGGCGGTCTGGTAGACGGGAGTGAGACGGTTTCTCGCCGCAGCGATGACGGTGACGACGGGGGGCTTCCAACTCCCGGCCGGCGGCGTTGCGGTGGCGTTCGATGCTGAAGCGGCCGAGGCAACGGTGCCCGAGGCCGCGGTCCCCAGTGGGGCAACGGCGTCGGGGAGCACGGGCGTTGTAGCGGGAACGGGCGAGACGGCCTGGGCGGCAACAGCCGCGGGCGGAGCGCCGAACCCCAGCGCGCCAAGACTGAGCACACCGAGCGTCGTCGCCCGGCGAGTGATGGACGGCTTGTGTCGAGATTCGTGCACGCTGGTGTCCTTCGGCAGATTCGGTATCGGCATTGACGTTTCGCATCCGCGGAGCGGAGCCGGGCGGGTCGGCTCGTTGAACTTCCGTTTTCGCCGGCCGCGGAGCATCATCCTATGGTTATCGGGAGCGTAGCGAACGCAGAGAGTGATTTCTGGACTTCTCTGACCGGTTCAGGCCTTCACGATCACGGGCGTGCCGAGCGGCAGGATCTTGGCGAGCTTGCGGATCTCGTCGTTGTTCATGCGGATGCAGCCGTGACTGACGTCGGTGCCGATCTTGTCCGGCTCGTTCGTTCCGTGGATGCCGATCTCCCCCCGTCCGCCCCGGTAGTCGGTGAGCACCGGGGAGAAGCCGCTGAGACCGTAGGCATAGGGACCGTAAGGTCCGTCGTCGGTCTGGACGCATGTGCCGCCCTTGCCGTCGGAGTAGCAGGGACGGATGAGCTCCTTGATGTAGTAGCGGCCGCCGGGAGTCGGCGTGGTCGCGCGGCCTACGCCGATCTTCGTCTGCATGATCACCTGATCCCCGTTGGTCACGGTGATCCGGTGGTTGTCGAGCTCGACGACGACCTTGTACTGGTGGGCGAGCACGGTGACCTGGGCCGGGTCGACCCACCCGGTGCTCCCGTTCGGACGGATCGGCAGAAGAACCTTGTAGCGGGTCGAGGTGAGCCCGTCGACGAGGAAGGTGAGCGGGGACCCCGAGGGGATCGGGTTGGCCAGCTGCTGGGTCGGCGTGGTCGCTGTTGCGCTGTCGTAGATGTCGATGCTCGGCACGGCGGCGGTGAGAACGAGCGACCGGTCCGACGGTGCCGGCTTGTAGTCGTTGAGGAGCGCAGCGGGAGCGGTGGTGGCGGCAAGCACTTCGGGAGGCGTGTCGATGACGCTGCCGATGACGCTGTCCTGCGGGACCTGCCCC
>JANPDB010000214.1:0-4049 GCA_031431255.1 Acidimicrobiia bacterium
AGGAGCCATCACCTCGCCGAGCCTGACCACGCCAGGCATTACTTCCTGCGTCCGTTCCTCGTGATCTCGGGAATCGCGATCGTGCCCGTCCTGCTCCAGCCGGACATGGGAACAGCCATGATCCTGGTACTGATCTGCGCCACGATGGCGGTCGCGTCCGGCCTTGCCGGAAAGACCCTTCTTCGTCTCGGCGCGGTCGGAGCCGTGCTCGTCTTCCTGTTCGCGAAGGTCTCACCGTACCGATGGGATCGGGTCGTCGCCTTCCTCAAACCGGGTCACGACCTGCAAGGCATCGGCTACCACGTGTACCAGTCAAAGCTGGGCTTCGCCTCCGGTGGTCTCGTTGGTCGGGGGATCGGTGCCAGCCGGGCGAAGTGGGGGTTCCTCCCCAACGCCCACACGGACTTCATCTTTGCGATCATCGGCGAGGAGACGGGGCTGATCGGTGCAGTGGTGGTCCTCGGCCTCTACGGATCGCTGATCTTCGTCGGCATGCATGTGGCCCGGCGGGCGCGTGACCGATTCGCCTCGCTTGTCGCTGCAGCCATCACCACATGGATTGCGACGCAGGCCGTCATCAACACGGGGGCCGTGCTCGGTTCGATGCCGGTTACCGGAGTGCCGCTGCCATTCGTCTCGGTCGGCGGATCCTCCTTCATTGTCCTGATGGTCGCGACCGGAGCACTCGTCAACATCGCCAGGACGGGAATGTTCGATCCCACGACCGATCGGGCGACACGCTCGTCGATGGGAACGGCGGGGCGGGGACTCGGCAACCCCCGAATCCCGAAACTGAGTGCAACCACGCTCAAGGGAGCTCGTCGATCGGCACCGAGACCTCGACCATGACCACAGGCCCCTGGATCATCGTTGCCGGCGGAGGTACTGCCGGCCACGTACTCCCGGCCCTGGCCGTGGCCGACACGCTGGTCGCCCGTGGCGTCGACGCCACGAGCATCGTGTTCGTCGGATCGCAACGCGGCGTCGAGAAGCGACTTGTCCCGGCTGCGGGCTACGCGCTCACGATGCTCTCGGGCCGAGGGCTGCTGCGCTCCTTCGCCCCTCGGGCGGTCCTCACGAATCTCCGCTCATCGCTCGGGCTCCTGGGGGCGACGCTGAGGACTGTCGTCTCGTTTCTCCGCGCCCGGCCGGCTGTCGTGCTCAGCGTTGGCGGGTATGCGTCGGTGCCCGCGTGCCTCGCCGCCCGACTGACGCGGGTGCCCCTCGTCATCGCCGAGTCCAACGCCCGAGCGGGGCGTAGCGTTCGGGCGTTCTCGAAGTACGCGAAGGCCGCCGCCGTCGCGTTCCCGACGACCGGCCTTCCCCGGGCCGTCCTGACCGGCAACCCCGTTCGCCGCGAGATTCTCGATCTCGCCGGCAAGCCGGCGGATGTCGCTCGAGCTGACGCCCGAAACGAACTCGGCATCGACTCGGCGATGCAAGTGGTGACCGTCTTCGGCGGCTCGCTCGGAGCCCGTCGGATCAACGAAACCGTTCTCGCCCTCTGCGATCGCTGGGCAGGGCGCCGGCTCCTGATCCGTCACGTGGTCGGGCCGCGAGATCTCGATTGGGCGCAGGAGCGCCGCAACGCGTGGTTGTCGGATCATCCGGACGCAACGCTCGACTACCAACAGGTCGCCTACGAGGACCAGATGCCGCGTTGGTACGTGGCCTCCGACGTGATCGTGTGCCGAGCCGGCGCGACCTCGGTCGCCGACCTTTCGGTTCTCGGGGTTCCGGCCATCCTCGTGCCGCTGCCCGGTGCAGCGGAGGACCACCAGACTGCGAACGCGCGTGCCGTCGTCGACGACGGCGCCGCGGTCCTGCTCGCCGATCGGGACCTGGGGGCAGAACGCCTGGCCGACGCGCTCGATGAGTTGCTCCAAGACCCCGACCGCCGATCGGCGCTCGCCGCCGCGCAACGTCGTCGGAGCCGGCCCGACGCCGGCGACGCCATCGCCGAACTCCTCTTCACCCACGCAGCCCGCCAGCCGTCACGCGTCGGTCGCGCCCAGGGGTGACCCGGATGTTCTCCCTCCACCGTCCGGCGCGTGTGCACATCATCGCCGTCGGTGGCGCCGCCATGGGACCGATCGCCTCCATCCTGCACGCCTGCGGCCATACGGTGAGCGGAAGCGACCAGGTCGAATCGTCCATGCTCGACACGCTTCGAGAGCTCGGTGTGATCGTGCATGTCGGTCATCGCGCCGAACATGTCACCGGCGTCGACGTGGTCATCCATTCGGCGGCGATCAAGCCGGGAAACGTCGAACTCGACGCCGCGCACGAGGGTGGCGTTCCCTGTCTCAGCCGGGCTGATGCAATGGAGGTGATCTGCGCCGACAAGCGGGTCATCGCGGTGAGCGGGGCACACGGCAAGACGACGACCTCCGCAATGCTTGCCACGCTCATGGTCGATGCCGGGGAGGACCCGTCGTTCCTGGTCGGCTCCACCGTCGCCCGTTTCGGCAGTGGGGTGCGCTGGACCAACTCCTCGGACTGGTTCGTCCTCGAGGCCGACGAGAGCGATGGCTCGTTCCTCCGGGCGAACGCGGAGGCGGTGATCGTCACCAACGCCGATCCGGACCATCTCGACTTCTGGGGGACTGAGCAAGCGCTCCTCGACGGCTACGGGCGATTCATCGATTCCGCGGCGATCGCCGTCGTCTGCGTCGAGAACCCGAACTCGGCGAGTCTCGCCCATGCCTTTTCCGGCGATCATATGCATACCTATGGTTGGGACCCGAATGGAGACTGGAAGATCGGGCACTTCGTACCGGAGCGGCTCGGCTCCCGTTTCGACGTAATCGAGCCGGACGGCAGCTCGACAGCCGTGGTCATCCACGTGCCCGGCGACCACAACGCGCTCAACGCCACCGCCGCCTTCGCGCTCCTGCGTCGTCTCGGTCTCGACGCATCGGTGCTGGCCCGCTCCATGGCCGCCTTCGGTGGCGTGTCGCGGCGATTCGAATTCCGCGGCGAAGCGAACGGTGTCACCTTCGTCGACGACTACGCACACCTTCCCGCTGAGGTCGCCACGAACGTCACTAGCGCCGTGAGGGCCAATTGGTCCCGGGTGATCGCCATCTTCCAACCGCACCGCTACACCCGCGTGAGAGATGTCGGCCGCGAGTTCGGGACATCGTTCGCCGGTGCCGACGTCGTCATCATCTGCGGTCTCTATGCCGCAGGGCAAGAGCCGATCGAAGGGATCTCGGGGAGGACGGTGTTCGACGCCGTCGCCCGAGCACGACCCGACGGTGAGCAGTACTACTGCGAGACCCGGGCCGAGCTCGCCGATCTGGTCCCGCGGGTCGTGCGGTCCGGTGATCTCGTACTGACCATGAATGCAGGCGATCTCACGACCTTCCCCGACGAGATGCTCTCGTCGGACTGGGCGACCGGCCGGGCAGGGCATCGATGAGCGGGGCCGAGGTGATCGCCCGCGCCGCCGCTCTGCTCGGGCCCCGAGCCGAACAGGGCCTGGAGCTTGCGCCGTTCACCACCTTCCGCATCGGCGGGCCGGCGCGGCTCGTCGTCCGTGCCCAGAGCGCCGACGACTTCAGCGCGTTGCACGACGCCGTCCGCGCCACAGGTGTCGATGTTCTGGTCATCGGACAGGGTTCGAACCTGCTCATCGGTGACGACGGGTGGCCTGGCCTCGTCGTGGTCATCGGTGGCGGCGAGAGCGACGCGATCGACATCGAGCGCACGGCCGATCACGAGTTCATCGTGCGGGGGGTCGCCGGAGTGAAGCTGCCGGTGCTCGCACGCCGATCGGTCGCCGAAGGGGCCACCGGCCTCGAATGGATGGTCGGTGTGCCCGGCTCGGTCGGCGGTGCGGTGAGGATGAACGCGGGCGGTCACGGATCGGACGTGGCCACGAACATCGTCAGCGCCGACGTCGTCGACCTCGCCGACGACGTCGGCATCGTCCGTCGTTCACCCGAGTCCCTGGGCCTCGCCTACCGACACAGCGACCTCTCTGCCACGGAGGTCGTCGTCAATGCAGCATTCCGGTGTGGCGTCGGCCCGAGCGCGGCGGGGGA